>JAGODS010000177.1 GCA_017998135.1 Bacteroidales bacterium | reverse complement strand
ACCTTATACAGTAAATAAAGAAGGCAAAGGACCAGCCTGGGCAAATTCTTTATTTGAAGACAATGCTGAATATGGTTTCGGAATGGCAGTAGCAGTTGATAAACTTCGTCAAAGAATAGCACTCAGGATGCAGGAATCAATAGAAAAAGAAAATATTTCTGCTGAAACCAAACAACTTTTCGCTGAATGGATTGCTAATAAAAATATAGCAGACAAATCAACGGAAATAAGCAATAAATTAATAGGTTTGCTTGAAAAGGAAACAACAGAAATAGCAAAAGAAATATATAACTTAAGACAATACCTTATTAAGAAATCAGTATGGATAATAGGGGGCGACGGCTGGGCTTATGATATAGGTTACGGGGGTTTAGACCACGTTCTTGCTTCAGGAAAAGATTTGAATGTTCTGGTACTTGACACTGAAGTATATTCAAACACTGGCGGTCAGGCATCAAAATCAACACCTGTTGCAGCAGTAGCCAAGTTTGCATATTCAGGCAAACGTATCCGAAAGAAAGATTTGGGAATGATGGCTATGTCTTATGGTTATGTTTATGTAGCTCAGGTATCAACCGGTGCAAGCCAGTCGCAATATCTAAAAGCTATAAGGGAAGCTGAAGCTTATCCAGGTCCATCGCTGATAATAGCCTATGCACCTTGTATAAATCACGGGATGAAAGCAGGAATGGGCAAAGCACAGGAAGAAGCAGCCAAAGCAGTAGAATGCGGATACTGGAGTTTATACAGATATAACCCCTTGCTTGAAAAAGAAGGGAAAAATCCATTTCAGCTTGATTCGGCAGAACCAAAATGGGAAAAATTCCAGGAATTTCTAAATAGCGAAGTACGCTATACTTCCTTAAAAAAATCGTTCCCTGCAGAAGCCGGCGAACTTTTCATTGCAGCGGAAGATAATGCTAAATGGCGTTATAATACATACAAAAGATTAGCATCATTTACTGCAATTTCTGAAAACGCTAAAACTGTTTAATCAATTTGAATCCATTAATCGGAAATTTAAAATTATTACACAGAGTTAAACAGAGAAAACACAGAGTTGGACTGAGATATAATAAATAATTTTCCTGACAAATTCAACATTATGAATGGACACTAATTGATAAAACATATTCACATTCAAAAAGGATGTAAACTTTAATTAGTTTACATCCTTTTTTTTAATTATAATCTGGTAATTATTTAATGGGCATTCAAAGAACAGTGAACAATAAAAAAAATTATGTCTCAATTATCAATTCTTTTATAGTTTTGTAAAATTTTTCTTATGAGATTATATTCTATAATATTCCTTGCAACCATACTGTTTAGCCTCTCATGCCATAGAAAGGAACAAAAAACAACTGAAGCGGATAAAGAAAAAGTTGAAGAAATAAATGTACCTGAATTTGATCAGGACAGTGCTTATAATTATATTTCCCAACAACTATCTTATGGAGCTCGCGTCCCTAATACAGAGGCACATCGCAAATGTGCAGATTACTTGTGGACAAAAATGAATAAGTATGCCGACACAGTTATTATACAGAAAACTCAGGTAAGGGCATATAATAATACATTGCTTCAAATAAAAAACATAATATCCTCATTTAACCCGGACTCTAAAACGAGAATAATGTTATGTACGCATTGGGATTCTCGCCCTTTTGCCGATAAGGACCCGGACAAATCTAATCATACAAAAGCAGTACCTGCAGCAAATGACGGCGCCAGCGGAGTAGCTGTTCTGATGGAAATAGCCAGAAATTTAAAAAACTCTCCGCTTAAAATAGGAATAGACCTTATTTTTCTTGATGCAGAAGATTACGGAACATATAACAAGGACGACTCCTGGGGTTTGGGCTCACAATACTGGGCAAAAAACCCACATATATATGGATATTCAGCCCGCTATGGCATATTGCTTGATATGGTCGGCGCTGCCGAAGCAACGTTTTATATGGAAGAATATTCAATGACTTATGCCCCAGATGTAGTTAGAAAAATATGGAATATGGCAGAAATACTTGGGTATTCGGATTATTTTATCAACAGACAGATAGGTCCGATTACAGACGATCATTATTTTATAAATAAATATTCAAAAACTCCAACTATTGATATTATTCATTATGATTATTCGGAACATAATGGCTTTTTTAAATACTGGCATACTTTGAAAGACGATATAAATGCTATAGATAAAAAAACATTAAAAGCTGTTGGACAAACTTTGCTGGAAGTGATTTATAGGGAGCAATGAATATGAATTATGAATTATGAATTATGAGTTATGAATTATGAATTATGAATTATGAATTATGAATTATGAGTTATGAATTATGAGTTATGAGTTATGAGTTATGAATTATGAATTATGAATTATGAGTTGTGAGTTATGAGTTCAATAAAACCCCGAAGGGGTGACTGGATGATAGTTATAAGTTATGATTTCAATAAAACTCCGAAGGGGTGACAGGGTGACAGGATGATAGTTATGAGTTATAATTTCAATAAAAACCCAGAAGGGTTGATAGGATAATAGTTATGATTTCAATAAAACTCCGAAGGGGTGATAGGATGATAGTTATGAGTTATTAGTTAGCGGAAAGGAAGGTTTGGACAGAGGGATAATTCAATAATTAAATTAGAACTGAAGCCCAATATAAGAGAAATTTAATCCATTGGCTAAAACCTACGATAAACGATGCAAAAGAGTAAGTAACAATAAATTAAACATTCAAACTTTTTAAATAACATTCAACATATAGCATTCAGCATTTTTTATGGGAATAATATTGAGCTTTATTTATACATTAATATTTATCTATATCATTTATAAACTGCCCTTTTATAAGGTAGAAGGCTTTTATAAAAAACACATAATCTATATATTTCTTTTAAAAATATCAGCAGGTTTTCTTTTATACCTCATTTATACCTATTATTATACAGATAGAAAAACAGCAGACATATTCCGATATTTTGATGACAGTCAGATATTACATAACGCATTATTCAGCAAACCCCTTGATTATATTCAGATGTTGACAGGAATTGGCAATGACAGCGAATATTTCAACATTTACTACAAAGCAATGAATAACTGGTTTCGCATATATGAAAGCAATATTTATAACGACAGTCACACCATTATCAGGTTTAATGCCTTTGTTAGATTATTTTCTTTTGGTCATTACAGCGTTCATACAATTTTTATTTGTTTTCTTTCTTTAACAGGCTTAGTAGCATTATATAAATTTTTAGCTGAATATTTCATTAATAAAAAAACTTTACTCTTTATTGGCGTATTTTTAATGCCCTCAGTAGTATTTTGGGGTTCGGGGGTTTTGAAAGAAGGTTTACTACTCTTTGCTATGGGTATGCTACTATATGGGATTAAAAATATATATTACAAACAATTCAACTGGTTTCAGATATGCCTGACAATATGCTCATTAATCTTATTATTTTTCATAAAATTTTACATACTTTTAACATTAATACCACTTATTTTATCATATTTCATAACATTAAAAGCTGGGAAAAAATATACAGAAATAATATACTTTTCTGTTTTGACAATATTCGGACTGATAGCTTTTAATATACATTATATATTCCCTGGTTATAATTTTTTAGAAATATTAGTAAACAAACAAAAAGACTTTATAAATCTTGCAATATATATGAATTCAGGCAGCCTGATAGAAAGCAGTTTCCTTAAAGCCGATTTTATAAGCTTACTATACAATTGCCCGAAAGCATTTTTAACAACACTCTTCCGTCCTTTCTTGTTTGAATCCTTTTCGCCCTTCTACCTGCTTGCAGGATTTGAAAACTTTTTACTGATAATTTTAGGTTTAAGCTCAATTTTTTTTATTAAAATTAAAGAAATAAACAGAAATATACTGTATTTTTCTTTATTTTTCGTGTTGATTACCTTTACTTTAACAGGCTTAATAACTCCTGTATTAGGGTCCATAGTCAGATATAAAATACCTGCCCTACCCTACTTAGTTGTTTTATTTGGTTCTCTAATAAATATTAATAAAATCAGCGCAATAAAAAACCTTACCTTTAAACAAAAAGATAAGGTTTAACTATTTAATTAGCGTGCTTCCATAAATCGGGGATTTAATAATATTTAAAAAGAGTTAGACAGAACAAAGCGCGGACTCTTCGCCTAACGGGATATTATGGATGCAGACTAATTACAATGAATCTCTAAGGACCATTCTCAAATTAATCTTTTATACAACGAACAGAAAATCCGTATTTAAAATCGTAACTTAATTTGCCAGAAGCAGCCTCATCATACATAAGGCTTCTATACCAGGCTGTTTGAGCATCTGCCGCAGTAGCTGTCCAATAAAAGGTATAAGAATTTAAAAAATAATATGAGCCATCAAAGCCAAGTCTGCAACCTGCAGGTAAACCGGAGAAACCTGATGAATTAGAAGCGCCTTTATTAGGTGCTTTCCAAAGCGCATCAATAGCTTTCATTTTAGCACCAGCCTCATCTTTACCGCCAAGAAAATCAATAAGGGTCTGCCATTCCTGATCGGAAGGGACGTGCCAACCTGCAGGGCATAATTTCCTGTTATCATTAACTGCATACCAATTATATAATTTACCATAAGTCTGCTCATTAGCGACACTATTAGCATATAAGCAATAAGCCCCACTATCTGACTCAATCCATTTATCTTTGTTAGCAAGAAATTGAATAGCATCATTATTTTGATAATGAGTTGTTCGAAGATTTTCCTGCATCCAGGTTTGATCACCAATCTTAATAATCTCATAAATATTATTATCAATATCTGTCAAGCCTTCAACAGTAGTAAAACTAACGGCGTCTCCGTAGGCAGTACCTGCTTTATTAGTAGCATAAGCTCTGACATAATAAGTAGTAACAGGTTTAAGACCCTTAATAGTAGAGTTAAACACCATAGTTCCGCTGCTATCAGCGGTTTTATTATCAGAAATAGTAGGGTTTTGGTTTAGGCTCCAACAAAGTCCTGCAACAATGATATCGAAACTACCTTTATCAGTAATTTCGCCACTACCTTCAGCTTTTTTAGCTTTAATATCTGTTATTGCATTAGTTTTCAGAACCGGCACTTTAGCTGTCGGATTGTTGTTTGTGTTATTATTATCGTCATTATTATCCTTTTTGCAATAATTAAGCGATAATGTCAAAGACAATAATAAGATAAAACTTGTAATTTTTTTCATAAATAATTGATTTAAGTTAATATTTAATTTTTTAGTTAATCCAAATTAAAAAAATTGAATTAATTTCAGCAAAAATAATATTTTTTTCTAATATGAGTTAAATATGAATTAAATATTATAAACAAACAATATTAACTCAATAAAGCCCTGTTATATAAAAAATTAATAAATTAACTATATAAGCTGAATTATTAAAAAAATATTGGGCTAAAAAATGATTATCAGCACTCTACCATCCTAACACCCCTTCGGGAT
>JAGODS010000007.1 GCA_017998135.1 Bacteroidales bacterium | reverse complement strand
CCGGATATATTGGCATCTGCATCTGCATATTGTCTAATTTTAAATCCAGCAAAATTAAGACAATTGTGCTTGCGAGAAACCTATTTGTAAAATATTGATTGTAAGTAACAGGTCAGGAGTTCTGAAAATACAAAGACATATTCAATACCTTAATATTTATACATTTAATGGTTTTCGTTCAAACATTATATAAAGCAAGAAAAACAACTGTCAGCCTAAGCTATTAAGGTTAATAAAAAAATATAATACATTTGCCGGAAATTTTTAAACACTAAATCATTTATGAGCAGATTTGTAAAAACTTTAGGTATTGCAGGGGCAATTATGCTGCTGTTAGCCGGTATATTTAAGATGGAGCATATACCGGGCGCTAATTTTCTTTTATTATCAGGCGTTTTATTTTTCATCTTTTTCCTTTATAAGTGGTATTCCATTACTCTGCCTGCACTGACAGAGCCTAAGAAAAGAACTGCTTTTATTATATTCTTTATATTATTGATATTTCTGTATCTAAGCAATTTATTTAAAACCTTACATTATCCGGGAGGCAGCTATCTTTTATATGGTCAATTAGGAATATTAATAATTTTTTTCATCCCTTCTTTTTTCATTTATTATAAGACTCTGACTGATGAGAATAAAAAAATTAATAACCTCTCTATAATTTTAATTTTTATTTCTTTATCAGGTTTAATGCTTATCAAAGGCACTTCCCATCACTCTGTTATAAACTCTTTTACCATTATTGATAAAGAAATTAATAGCACTACAAACAATATTGAAGCAGGCAACAAAATAGTGTATGACTCCCTTTTAAAATCATCTGCCGCTCAGAAAGCAGGCAGGATAAAGCTTATTTCCAATTCTCTTTGTAATTATATTAACGAACTCAAAACTTATCTGATTTCTGAGTCTGAACAAATAGATATAAAGGAAGCAGAGACTATTAATCCTGTTGACATAAAATATAAAGATAATTATGATATGCCTACCTATATTATGATAGGTAATGACGGAAAAACTCAAAACGATAAATTCAATGCTTATATACTTAAAGACAAAATTATAAAATTCAAGACTTCCCTTGCTGATATAATTAAACCCGATAAAAAAGAAACATTTACCAATATTATAGGATTAAATGTTGATGATGTTACGGACATTGATAAAACTCCTGTTAAATGGGAATTTCACTATTTTTATCACACTATATTAATAAATGATTTAATTTTACTTTCTAAAATACAAACTGACATCCGTCTGGCAGAATCAGTTGCGTTAAAAAATATTTAATTAAAATTAACCATCTTTTTATGAAAACTAAGCAGCAGACTTCAAAAGAATACTTCAGAGCTTTAAGCACTATTTATTATGCAATGATTGCCGGGCAGATATTTTTTGTATTAATAAGCTTTTTCTTAGTTTATAAGGGTATTATTAAAGAGCAGGATAAAGACCTGAATGATGTTTTTTCAATTATCATTCCAGTTTTCGTCTTAGGCGTTATTATGAGCAGTAATATACTTTTCCGGAATAAATTAAAAAAATCTAAAAGCAAAACGCTACTTATAGAGAAAATGAATGATTACCGTAGCGCTTTGTTAATAAGATATGCGCTGCTGGAAGGACCTTGTTTTTTGTCTATTGTCGCTTATTTACTTTGCGGAGTTAATTTATTCCTTATGCTGGCAGGAGTTATAATTCTTATATTTTCGTTCTATAAACCTTCTGTAAACAAGGCAGTAATTGAATTGGAATTAAACCAGACAGACACTGAATCGCTTAAGGGCATCTCTAAATACTAATTTTTTAACACAAAGATCACAAAGGACTACCACTAAGAACACAATAAAATCAAGACTTTGTGAACTTTGATTTATCTTTGTGAACTTTGTGGTTAAGTGTTTTATAAAGTTATTAGAGATGTCCTTAATAAAGCAGATGCAATTATTGCTGAAATTCCTGTCAGATAAATTATTTAATCACTATTCTTTCAAGGTAAGAAGAGATTTGCATAATAATTTTCTCCAAATCTCTCTGTAGCATCATAAGTTTGATAATTTCATCTTCATCTTTACAGATTTCTATTCTTTTAGCGTTTTCTTCTTTATTCTTACAGGTTCTTTTAAGTTTTAAGCCCATTATAGTTCTTATCACAAGCTCTGTCAATTTGTCCTCTTCTTTCACAACTATAATATTATGCAGGGTATCCCAGTTAGGGCTTAACTCATAAGGTTGCGAGAGTATATCCACAGCCGCCTGTCGCAGTTCTTCATCAGTATTATTTATAAAATATTCTTTATCTCTTATATTATTTTCCTCGCAGAAACCTGTATATAAATTAAACATTCTTTCATAAACAGGTTTATTAAAAACAATTTTATTACCATCTAAATCTTTATCTTCTTTAAGGTTTTCGGTTATATAAACTGCAACCTTATGCTTCTCTTCTTCACTTTCAGGATTTTCAGGGTCTTTGAGGCTGAAAACTATATCTTTATTACCATAATTAAGCAAGAGGCGTATTATCTCTTTTTCCTGGTCTTCAAATGTATCTTCCTGAATAACAGCTTGGGCTTCCTGTATTATTTCTTTTGTTTCAGTAATTACTTCCTCAGCGACTGTTGTTTTTTCAGCCCTTTCTTTAACAAAATTTTGTCTTAATACTTTATTTAGCTGGTTTATAAGAGTCTGTTCCTGAATGTTCATTATCCTGCTACACTCCTTGATATATTCAGCTCGTACGATTAAGTCAGGTATAAGAGCTATACTATTGATTATATCTTTAATAAGCTCGGATTTTCTGACTGGGTCATTGCCTATATCTTTGTTTAGCAGTTTTGTCTTAAACAATATAAAATCTGTAGCTTTATCGCGGATAAAATCCTGTAAAGCGCTTATAGTATTTTTTCTTGCAAAAGAATCAGGGTCTTCGCCTTCGGGAAACAAGACTATCCTTACATTCATACCCTCTTTCAAAATCATATCTATACCTCGGAAAGACGCTTTTATACCGGCATCATCGCCATCATACAATATAGTAATATTGGGAGTAAAACGCTTAATTAATTTAATCTGATTTACTGTCAGCGAAGTGCCCGAAGAAGCCACTACATTCTCTATCTCAGACTGGTGAAGAGAAATAACGTCAGTATAACCTTCAACCAGATAACAATTATTATTTTTAACAATTGCATTTTTCGCATAATATATACCATAGAGAATGTCGCTTTTATGATATATTTCTGATTCAGGCGAATTGACATATTTGGCTTTGCTTTTATCAGAAGTAAGTATCCTGCCGCCGAATCCTATCACCCGCCCAGACAGGTTATGTATTGGAAAGATTACCCTCCTGAAATAAAAATCGTATAAAGAGCCATCGCTTCTTTTACCGCTTAACCCTGACTTAAGCAGTAAATCCTCTTTATATCCGTTCTGTCTGCAATGTTCGCTAAAAAGGTTATCCCGGCTCCCACAATAACCTAACTGGAATTTATTGATAGTTTCCTTACTAAATCCGCGCTCTGAAAAATACGTTAAACCAACAGCCCTGCCATCCTCGGTTTCCTGCAAAAAATTATTAAAATATTTCTGTGCAAAAGTGTAAAGATTATACAGTGCTTGCCTTTCGTTCTCTTCCTGTTGCATCTCAGGAGTAAGTTCCTGCTCTTCTATTTCAATATGATATTTCTTTGCAAGGTATTTAAGGGCTTCAGGATAGGTAAAATGCTCGTGTTCCATTATAAAATTAACCGCATTACCCCCTTTGCCGCAACCGAAACATTTATAAATGTTCCTGGAAGGTGACACATGGAAGGAAGGGGTCTTTTCATTATGAAAAGGACAAAGTCCCACATAATTAGCACCGCGTCGCTTCAACAGAATAAAATCACTTATGACTTCCTCTACCCTCGCTGTTTCGTTTATCTGGTCTATGTTTTGTTTAGTTATCAACGATTATTTATTTTTTACAAAATTATATAAAATTTTAAAATGCTAAAGGTTAAATTTTAAATGTTGAATTTTGAATTTTAAATTTTAAATTGGCACATCAGCACATCAGCACATTGGCTAATACCATTTGTATATTTTCAATCCTATAATAAAAAAAACAGAGCCAATGGCGGAAAGCGAAACAATTGGCATCCAAACATCAACTAAAGAAGCTCCCTCATTAAAAATGCTTCTTATGCCATCTGCAAGCATTGTTAAAGGAAGAAATTTTATCACACTAACAGCCCAGTCCGGGAAATTATGATAACTGAAAAAGATACCGGAAAGTAGCATCATAGGCATTTGAACTGCATTTATTAATCCATTACCTATCTCAGTATTGGAAGTCCTGGAAGCTATTAAAATAGCTATACCTGAAAAAGTTAAATTCCCTGCAAGAATAATCAAAACCAGGGCGCTAATACTGCCTGTTATTGTCGTATTGAAATAGGCTTTGGCAAAAAGATATAATATAATTGTTTCAACAAAGCATAAAAAAAATCTTGCTATAAAATGAGAAAGTAGAAAATCTGACTTACGCATAGGAGTAGCTATAAACCTGCGTATAAGTTTTTTATTTCTTTTCTCAATCAACCCGTAACTTATACCCCACATAAGCGAACTCATAATTCCCATAGCTATCAGCCCCGGTACAAAAAAATCAATATACCTTGTACCGATTGCTGAAAGCGGCTTTATCTCGCCTGTTAATCCGCTAAATTCAATATTATTTATAGCAGCATTAAGCATAAGATAAGTAAACTTTGCTTCAGGGCTATGCTTGTCAAGCTGATATTCTATCTTATCAGGTCTGGCTTCAAGAATAATAGATATTTTCCCTATCTTTAACAGATGCTGCGCCTCAGATCTATTACATTTAATAAGTCTGAATTCCATCTCTGCAAGGTCTTTTGTAGTGTATTTGGCTATATACTCTTTTTGCCCTGCTTTGTTTACTAATATATCGGCTTTATTAAGGTAATCCTGCAACTGCTTATTGTTATTCTCTGTTAAAGCTACATACTGCACCGTAGTACCTTGTTTGGTAAAGGCAATACCCAAACCCCAAGCCATAAGTATAGGAAAAACTATTGCCCAGAAGATGATGGCAGGCTCACGATAAAACTCCCTGAAATGTATTAATGTTAATTGATATAATGGAGACTTCATTTTTAAATGTTGAATGTTAAATGTCGCTTGCTTCAATGCTTATCTTAAAAAAAAATAAGCTTTAATATAGCCCACAATTAAAACAAAGCATTAAGAGCTAAGTTTTCTTCCTGTCATATTAATAAAAAGGTCTTCTAATGTAGCTTTCCTGCAGGTCAATGATTTAATATTAATATTCCTTTCCTTTGCAAAATCTAAAAGTATAGAAATATTAGAAGCTGGATTATAATTGGTAAAAACAGCCTTAGCTTTGTTTTCGGCATAGTAATTGGTTATTTTAAACAGGTTAGCATCTATCGAATCAGACAGCATACCGTCATAATAAAAATCAATAATATCAGGCGACTTATAAATATCGAGCAACTGGTCAAGGCTGCCTTCAGCCAGTATTTTGCCCTTATCCATAATAACTATATAATCGCATAGAAATTCAGCCTCTTCCATATAATGTGTAGTAAGAATAAGGGTAGTATTATATTCCTTTTTCAGGCTAATGAGTATATTCCACAATTCGCGCCTTGCTGTTGGGTCTAAGCCAGTAGTGGGTTCGTCAAGCAGCAATATTTCGGGCTTATTCAGTATCGAAATGCCTAAAGCCAGCTTTTGTCTCTGACCGCCGGAAAGATTAACGGTAAAGGCTTTCCTTTTGTCTGATAAGTCCACAATATCAAGTATTTCGTCTAATCTTTTCTTATCAAGTTTATAAAAACTTCCAAATAAAGTTAATATTTCGCCTACTGTTAATTTATCTATAAACCTTGTTTCCTGGAAGGAAATACCTAATATTCTTCTGAGATAAGAAGGGTTATTGCGCCAGGTAGAGCCTTTTATAGTGATTTCGCCGCTGTCAGGCTTTTGTATGCCTTCTATCATCTCAACAAGTGTCGTTTTTCCCGCTCCGTTAGGTCCTAATAAAGCTATAAACTGTCCCTGTTCTATGTTAAGGCTTATATCATCAACAGCCTTTACCTCCCTAAAATACTTCCTGACATTCCGTACTATTATGTCTGTATTATTATTTTGCAATTTCTGTAATTTTTTATGCCTGCAAAATTATACTTTATATGATAATAATTATTATTAATCTTAACCTGAATAATTCATACAAAAATGTTACTAATTAGAGTTTCCCGCAGATAACGCAAATAAACGCAGAAAAAATTAATATCAGCGAAAATCTGCGGAATCTGCGGGAGATGTATTTTTTGAAAAAATTCATGAATTAATCAGGTTAAAATACATTTTACTAAAAAAAATATTTACTGCATACTTCAGAAAATATTTGTATTTTTGTACCTTTATTTATTAAATTATGAAAATTAAACATCTTTTTATTCTTTTATTAATAATTTGGTCTCATATCGGTTATTCACAGTGGAAACAATTCAAAGTTTACTTTGGTGAAAAAATCACTTCATTATTAATAAGTAATAATGAAATATATGTAAGTTCTAATCCAGGTGGAATATTCTGTAGTAAAGACAAAGGCAATAACTGGGATGATCTGAGTCAATCCCTTGTATCTAAAGATATAAATTCTATTGCAGTGATAGGAGATAAAATCTTTGCCGTTTCTGATTCTAATGGTATTTTTGCCTCTGTAAACAAAGGTAAAACCTGGAATAAAATTGCAGATTATATTGATGTTGTTAGGATTATTGGAATTGATAATAAACTATATATAGCACAAAAATATAAAAAAGAAATTTATGTTAGTGAAGATTTCGGAAAAACCTGGAAAGTGTTCTTTACATACAATTTTAAAATTCTTGATTTTTATTGTTTGATTAAAAATAATGATATTTATTTAACAATAAACGGAGCTTTATACAAATCACACGATAATGGCTTAAACTGGCAAGAATTAAAAATATTAAAAAATTTAGTATTAAATATTAAAGAAAAAGGAAATGATATTTTTATTGCAACAAAAACTACCTTTTATAAAGTGGCAGATACTAATGTTACAATATTTAATGAAGGATTTGGAAATAACGACAATTTAATAGAGAGTTTTGATGTAAAAGAAGATTTTTTAATATGTTCCACAGTCAATAATGCCTTTGTATATAACTACAATGAACAAAACTGGATTGGAGATGTCCAAAAGATAAAAAACATAAACAGGATAGTGATACAAGATGACATAATATATGCAGGGACAACAGGTGGCAGTGTGTGGTATCGTTCAAAAGATGAATTATATACATTAAGTCATAATACAACATATACAAATATAGATATCAATAATGTAAGTGCAAGGATAAATGCAAATGGTAATTTATTCTGGGATTTTATGGGGAATAATCATTACGAAGTGCCCAAAGGGAGTAATAAATCAACAGTTTTTCTATCTTCTTTATGGGTAGGTGGCAAAGACCAAAATGGAATATTACATTTGGCTGGAGAAAGACATAGACAGGTGGGGGAGGACTTTTACAGCGGACCTATCTCAAATACTGCTTTTTATTATAAAAATTATGCAAAATGGAACAACATCTGGAAAATAAATAAAAAAGAAATAGATGATTTTATACAAAATTGGACAAAACCTTCATATAACATACCTGATGTAATAAAAACCTGGCCCGGCAACGGCGATAAAACAGCAGGTCAGGCACCAAATCTTGCACCTTTTTATGATAATGATAATGATGGCATTTACAACCCTGGAAAAGGTGATTATCCTTTAATAAAAGGAGACCAGGCGCTCTTTTTTATAATAAATGATGAAAATAAACATACGGAGACAGGCGGATTGCCGCTTGGAATAGAGGTTCACGTGATGGTTTATGCTTTTGATATGCCGGCTGATTCGGCTTTAAAAACCACAATATTTATCAATTATAAAATATTTAATCGTTCTGCTATCAAATATGATTCTCTTTATATTGGATTATTTACTGATTTTGATATTGGTTTTGCGTTTGATGATTTTGTAGGTTGCGATGTCGCTCTTAATTCTTATTATTGCTATAATGGAGATATTATTGATGGAACATACAAGCCAAATGAATATGGCGAACATCCGCCAGCACAGGGTGTAACTTTTCTTAACAATGAAATGAGTAATTTTATGTATTTTAATAACACCGGAGGAGTAATGGGGGACCCTCTAATTGCTTTAAGTTTTTATAAATATATGCAATCTATATGGAAGGATGGCTCACATTTGATTTATGGAGGTAATGGGCATAAGAGTTCCGGGGCTTATGGTCCTGATTGCAATTATATGTTTCCCGGAGATTCTGACCCTTCAAACAAAGGCACTAAGGGCATAGAACCTTACGGACCTAAAATCTGGGATGAAATTAGTTCAAATAACGTTCCTTATGACAGGCGTGGTTTGGGTTCTGTTGGACCAATGACCTTTGAACCCGGCGACTCCAAATGTATGGAAATAGCTTATGTTTATGCAAGAGATTACACAGGAGATAATCTAAGCAGTATTAAATTGTTAAAAAAACATATCGCGACAGTCAGAGATTTTTATGTTAAGAATGTACCAGGCAGTTGCAGTGACTCGCCTGATAATTATACTATTTCAGGCAAACTTAGTTATAAAAATAAATATAATACTCCTATTAAAAACACCAATATTTATCTAAAAAATTGCGAAAACAACAAGATTGTAAAGGAAACTATTACTGATATAGCAGGCAACTATATTTTTACTGAAGTTAAAAACGGAAATTACTTTATAGAAGCTTCCATCCTTAAAAAATGGGCAGGAGCAGACCCGCTTGACGCTTTGATTGTAAACAGGCACTTTCTGGGAAATTATAATTTCACTGACTTGCTTTATGAAAAAGCTGCCGATATGAACGGCGATAAAATCATTAATCCAATTGATGCTTTAATAATTATTAAATTTTATCTTGGCAAATTGTCAAAATTTAACGTCCCTTACTGGATTTCCGAAAAACCTGTTGTTATTATCAACAATAATAATGCTACTATTAATATAAAAACTATCTGCGTTGGAGATGTTAATGGCTCTGATATTCCGGGCTGGTAGTATAAGACCTGTTAGGTTTAATCCCTTTATTTTGTAGTTTAATACGATAAGAATTAATCAGGTTAATATAAATAGTTATAGTTTTTTTACTATTTTTGCAAGCATATTTTATGAGAAAAGCATATTTAATATATATAATCTTTATTGTATTCTTCTCTTGCAGGCATGAGCCTGATGATGAAGTTACGCCTGTATATAAAGCTACTCCATACACAATAAATATACCCAAAGGTTTTCCGACAAATCTGAATATTCCTGCTGATAACCCAATGACTGTTGAGGGGATAGAATTAGGCAGGTTGTTATTTTATGATGGCAGGCTTTCAGGCAGAACCGATACTCTGATGAGCTGCGCTTCCTGTCATAATCAAAAATACGCTTTTGAAGTTGGTAATAAAAACAGCAAATATAGCTATCAGGGCAGAACCTTCGGCGTTAGCGGTATAAAAACGCCGCATTTTATGCTGCCTATAATTAATCTGGTCTGGAACAGCTACGGTTACCTCTGGAATGGCGCTATTTATAAAGAAAATCCTGATATCAGCAGACGGAATTTAGAAGACCTCGTTTGGATGGGTGTTGTCGCTCCACACGAAATGAAGGGCGATACTAACAGGACTGTCGCCCTGATAAAGAGTATTGATATCTATCCTCCCTTATTTAAAAAAGCTTTCGGCTCTGATAAAATTACTATGAAAAATATTGGTAAGGCTATTGCCCAGTTTATTAGAACGCTAATATCTTCCAATTCTAAATTTGATAAATATCTCAGAGGAGAAATAACTTTATCTGATGACGAACGTGTTGGTTTCTCTCTTTTTGTTACAGAAACAGGGGCAGACTGCTTTCATTGCCACGGCACCGAAGGAAATCCTCTGTTTACTACTAACCTGTTTTATAATAACGGGAAAGATACTTGTTTTACGGGTATATGCCAGGATACACGAGACAGGTATGCTATTACGAAGAATGAAAAAGACAGGGGTGCCTATAAAGCTACAACTCTCAGAAATATAGAACTAACAGGTCCTTATATGCACGACGGGAGATTTAACACCTTAGACGAGGTGATAGATTTTTACAGTTCAGGACTTCACTGGTCGCCTTATGCAGACCGGCTTATGCACCATATACAAAATAACGGTAATCAACTCTCACCCAAACAAAAAGCCCAGCTTAAAGCTTTTCTTCTAACTCTTACTGATAATGATTTTATCACAAATCCTGCTTTCGCCAATCCCCGCCCTGAAGACCCTTTTTTTATCAGTAATGAATGAGGTTACTCTAACAACTGAATGATTTGGGCTAAAGCCTGATAATATAAAATATGTTCCCCTATCTAAAGATAGGGGCTATTAATAATCAAAGGATTAAAAAATATTAAATAATTTTAGGATAGTATTATAAATAATCCAACTGCCTATACCCGCTACTCAATACCCAATACCAAATACCCACTACCCAATACTCAATACCCACTACTCAATACCCAATACCCACTACCCAATACCCGCTACTCACTACTCATTGTTTTCGTATAGTTTCGCCACTTTTCAATCAGAGCGAGCATATCAGATGGCAATTCAGAATTAAAAAACAATTTCTCTTTGGTTGAAGGATGAATAAAACCAAGAGTTTTAGCGTGCAAAGCCTGCCTGTTACATAGAGCAAAGCAATTTTTAACAAACTGCTTGTATTTAGTAAAAGTAGTTCCTTTAAGTATTTCATTACCACCATACTCAGGATCGTTAAAAACAGGATGTCCGATAGATTTAAGATGAGTTCTTATCTGGTGCGTTCTGCCTGTTTCAAGACGGCATTCAAGTAGGGTTACATATCTGAAACGCTCTATTACTCTGTAATGAGTAACTGCATTCTTGCCCGTTTCGCCGTCATTAAAGGTAGTCATCACTTTACGGTTTTTAGGATTTCTGCCTATGTTTACATTTATAGTGCCTTCGTTTTCTTCAAAGTCTCCCCATACCATAGTAAGATAAAGCCTGTCAATATTATGATAATAAAACTGTTTTGCAAGTAATGCCTGAGCTAATTCATTTTTTGCAATTATCAATAAGCCTGAAGTATTTTTATCTATACGATGCACCATCCAGGGCTTGACGGGACGACTTTCGCTATCAGTTTGTCTGCCGAAATGAAACAACAGGGCATTAAGCAAAGTGCCTGTATAATTGGCATAAGCAGGATGCACCACCATACCTGCCTTTTTATCAATTATTATCAAATCTTCATCTTCATAAACTACAACCAGAGGTATATCTTCAGGGATTAGCTCTATCTCTCTTACAGGCGTTGGAAGCAGTATCGCTATATCATCAGCAGGCTTTACCTTATAATTAGGCTTTATTGCTATATTATTAACGAAAATATTACCTGCCCTTGCTGCATTTTGTATCTTGTTACGGGATATATTCTCAAGCCTGTTATATAAGAATTTATCTATCCTTAACAAGCCCTGCCCCGCATCTACCTTAAAACGATAATGCTCATATAGCTCCTGCGTCTCATTATTTTCTTCCTGATTTTGTTCTTCCATTTGTTTTATTTGTTTTTGTTATTAGCCCTAAAACCTGAGCGATTTTAGTTTATCTCTATCAGATTTCAGTAAATAACTAATTTCTTTGTCAGATTAAACGAATTATCAATATTATAAAGTCTGACAAAATATAAACCTGCCTTTATTCCTGTTAAATCTACATTCTCTCTATACAACCCTGAATAAAGTTTTTTCCCTTCAGGACTATAAATCTCCATTCTTAAATCCTTTATCTTAGTTGTTGTTTGTAATTTTACAAATAATAGATTTGAGTTTAAAGGGTTAGGATACAATATAAAACTATTTCCCTGCTGCTCTCCTTTATCAATATTAAGCCAGGCGGATGTACTGTTAAAAACAGGTCTTAGCATTAAAGCGCCTGCATACATTGAATTATACCAGTTGCCGTCAATATTATAAAACAGCTTGTCCTGTTTGTTATTATTAAGGTCAAACCCTAAGTTCAGATTATCAATAGTTGTTTGTTTTATACCAACATAAAAAGTCTTATTCTTTAATATAATTGAATCCTTTAAAACAAAAGTCTGAAACTCGTTATAATGAGTAACATCAGAAACTCTTAACTTTGATTGCTCATAAAGCAGGTTGCCAGGCTTACCATTATTATCATCATATACCTGTATATAGAAGAACTTATGATTGGCATTATTTAAAGTGCTGTTAAAAAACACCTGCACTGCTTTTAAAGTATCGGGAACTGTTGTAAGTGTGAATTTATAAGCGAACTTACCATTAATAGTAGAAAGACCTATACCAGCTTCAGGATTTCCGTCATCATAAGCATAATAATTATAAAAGCGTTGTACAAACTTAATACTGTTATTTTCTTCACTTCTGTCCTTAATTGTCTTAGACCACACCCTGCCGAAAACTTCAAAATCAGCATATTTTAATTTCTTTTTTTTCAATGAATCTGAATCAAAATTATAAGCTGTCAGATTAGGCGAATAAGTTAGATCAGAAAAGGCGGGCATATTACCGACAACAGTAGTATCAGGTTTTGTTTTAAATGAAATTTTCTTTGTCATCAAATCAGTAATATGAAAAATCTGATAAACGCTGAGAATAGCAGAACTGTAATTCCTGTATGGTAATTCTATTATATCTGACATCTGCTCTGTAGGATTGGATAAGAACTGCTTCAAAGGCATAGACTTGTAATCCTTTAACAAAGTATTAATTTTAGAAGTAAACGAAACATCAGGCGATTCGCTCTCTATCAAGCGCCTGTTAATATCTAAATAAACATAGTCTATATTCCAGATATCTACATTACCGCCCCAGGAAGGCAAATAATCGTCTGCAAGACTTGCATAATTTGAAAATCTAAACCTGAAACCTTTGCTATAATATTTTGCCGAATCGCTAACAGAGATGATTACCTTTTTAAACCAATCCCCCTTATGTTTATAAAAACTGTCAAGTTTCTCTCCTGCGCTGCTCCACATAAAATGCCACAAGGTATCCTTTGGAGAAAAAAACTCAAGAACAAGCGAATCGCCAGGTTCAGGCTTATCTCCTATGCCCTGAGGCTGGTAATAAAAACTGAAATACAGAGAATCTTTTCTTGTTATTGCCCTGTTTTTAACACCTTTACCAAGCACGGAATCAAGACGAATAGGAATAGAGGTTAGAACATCTGCTTTGAAAGCATAAGAATCTGCCCGCTTATAAATCTTGCCCTTATTATTCAATGCGTCAAAAGTCGCTACTCCTATAGTAGGCGGATTTTTACAATAATCATTATTTATAAATACCGAATCATCCGACCATTTATGTATATCGGGATAATATCCGTTATACGAAAAATCATCTATAAAAGGCAATGTATCATATCTTGGAACATTGGCTTTATAATCAAAAGGATTGCTGCTTTTTAACAAAACAGGGTTGCTCTCCAGACCTGTCAAGATCTCCTGTCCTGTAGAGTAAAAACTCATAAAAACCAATAATATCAGGAAAATGTTTCTAAACATAATTATATGTTGTTAATTAATAGTTAATCTTTTATTTTCAATAAAATGAGACAACTCTAAAAAGTCTAAAATTATTTAATTTTTTTCCCCTTTGATTATCAATAGCCCCTATCTTTAGATAGGGGAACATATTTTATATTATCAGGGCTTCAGCCAAATCATTTAGTTATTAAATACTTTTAGAGTGCTCTCATAAACTTTATTCTTTTAATTAATCTGGTTAAATAATTAAAAAAATCAATATTTATAAGCAGTATCCTTCTTTATATTCTTCAAATGTTTATTAAAATCAAATTTCTTATTTGATTTATACCATAAATCAATTTTGTCCCCTGGTTTAAGAATTGATTTCTCCGCAGACGAAGGACTTTGCCTGAAAACTCTTGCCTCGCTGGTATCAGCGCAATCAATAAACACTTCTTTCCCAACGTTTAATGACAGATTATAAATCATCTTTGTAGCTTCATTTTTTCTCTTCCCTATCAAAAAAGGCACAGATATATTTTCCGTTTTCATCCCATCGCCTAAGACCAAATCAATTACCGACCCTCGCGGTAGCATCGTTTCAGGACTTATATTCCTGCCCCTGTGCTTCTGTGATAAAACGGCATTTTTGTATTCTGATTGTATATACTCCAATTTTCCTACCCTGAAACCATAAGTTTCAAGTATTGACAACGCCTGCCTCAGAGTTAAATCCACAAGATTTGGGACGCTTATTTGTTCTGATGAATTAGCTACTATTGTCAAATATATTTTCCTGTTTCTTTTAACTTTTGACCCCGTCGGCGGTTCCTGCATTATTATTGTGCCCTTTTCTTTTTCATTGGAATAAACAGAATCATTTATTACAAAATCTAACCTGTTCTTCTTTGTCAATTCCCTGACTTCAACTGTTGTTTTTCCTGAAAAATCAGGTACTGTTATTGTTTTATTATGAAGAGTGTAATAATTTAGTGATAACGATATTACTACAAGCAGAAATATACTTGTAATAGATATTATCAGCAGGTGCTTAATTATCGGATGTCTTTGAAAATAACTGTTCGATTTCATTGCAAAATTTCCTAAAAAACTCAACTGCAAAGCTACATTTTTTTTTCTAACTAAAATTAAAACCTCTTTTTCCTGGAAAAATAAAGGATTAAATAAAATTGTTATTTTTGCTATTCAAAATTCTCATAAAACTATATCAAAGCAATCAACACACCAATACCCAATACATAATACTCAATACACAATACCAAATACCCGCTACCCAATACCCCCTACTAAAATGAAACAAAAATACTTAAGCCTTTGCTTTTTTATATTTATTCAACAACTATTATCACAGGGCATCATACCAGAATACAGACGAACCGACTGGTCTAAAGCAGGCTGCGAACAGACTAACCCCTGCCCTGCACTTATTTATAATGCTACTGACTTTGCTATTATTGGAGATAGCCTTACTGATAACAGCAACGCTTTAAACTCCGTTTTTTCAAAACTTAACAAACCCTGCGTTCTGTTTTTCCCTGCCGGATCTTATCTTTTTAAAAGAAGAGTCAACCTCGTATCAGGTGTAATAATTAGAGGAGAAGGAGCAAAAAAAACTAAATTCTATTTCAATCAGAATGGGTACTCTGAAAATAGTATTTATATTTCAAAAAGCAATAGTGGCGCTTTAGTCAATGTTATTAGCGGCTATCAGAAAGCTTCCAAAATTCTGGAACTGGAAAACACTAATAATTTTAAAGTAAACGGCTATCTTGAGATTCAACAAAGTAACGACTCTGCTTTAATGTACACTTCAACCGAATGGATGAACCAGGATTATTCTTTAAATTCAGTTGGTCAGATTGCTAAAATAACCGCTATTAACGAAAATTTTATCACTATTGACAGGGAACTACGAATTAGCTATAACCCGCTTATGATACCTAAATGCAGACCTGTCAATATGATTGCTGATGTTGGAATTGAAAATCTTTATATAGAACGCCTGGACAGTACTGAAACAGATTTAATTTATTTTAACTATGCGACTAACTCCTGGATAAAAAATATTGAAACTTATAAAGCTTTCAGAACACATATTAAAATTGGTCATAGTTGTAATATTGAAGTTAAAGATTCATATATTCATCACGCCTGGGCTTATGGCGGCGGCGGACAGGGCTACGGCGTTTGTATAATTTATCATTCCGGCGATTGCCTTATTGAAAACAATATCTTTGTACACCTGCGCCATGCTATGATACTTGCTACCGGTGCCAACGCCAATGTTATAGCTTATAATTATTCTTCCGAACCCTTTGCTGACTTCGCTAATCCGCCTGATATTTCTCTTCACGGTTACTACCTTTATCAAAATCTTTTTGAAGGTAATATAATTGCTGAAGTTGGTATTTCTGACCATTGGGGTCCTGCAGGTCCCGGAAACACCTTCCTCCGTAACAGAATTTATGCTTATAATCTCTATATTTACGATAAAACCGCTGACCAGAATATTATAGGCAATGAATTTACATCCGGTTCAAACATTGTGGATACTACGAAGAGCACAAGTTATGTTACAGCTCAATCTTCAGGCACTTTAATGCACGGAAATAATGAAAACGGTAGAATTTACTGGACCCCTTCTATTACTGACCATAATATACCTGCTTCATACTATTTAAACGAAAAACCTGCCTTTTTTGGCAGACTCCCCTTTCCGCCAATGGGACCTGACCGACTGCTTGGTAAAGGAACTATACCCGCTTATGAAAGATTTAAAGCAAAAAAATATATCAAAGATTACGATTGCTCTAAACTTTTTAATATCGCCGGTTATGTTGTCTATGCTAATCAGAAAGCAAGAGCACTTGCAAATGTTAAAGTTTTATTACAAGACTGCTCGGATATGATAGTTATTGATTCTGTAATGACAGACAGCAACGGCGCTTTTAATTTTAAAAATAAAGCTGCAGGACTTTATTTTATCTTTGCTGAAAACAATGCTAAAACCGGGGGAATTAATCCTATTGATGCTCTCCGCATTAACAAACATTATCTTTCAATTTTTAAAATAAAAGAATATCTTAAACTAAAAGCTGCAGATGTTAATGGTGACAAAATAATTAATCCTGTTGATGCTTTGCTTATAAACAAATACTTTCTAAATATTACCAAAAAGTTTCCTGTTGCCGACTGGTTAAGCGAAACCAAACAAATAATTATTGATAATGCCGACAACTCTGCAATTATTCAAATCATCGCCACAGGCGACACTGACGCCTCCTTTTATTGATTACTGAAATTACCCCCTGAATTTTAAAAGAGGCTAAGGGTAAGATTTATTAAGTTCTTTACGTCTGACTTTGTGATAATATGAAGTTGAAATTTTTTAAAATTTATGAGTTTAGGGATAGAAACTAATTTGTGTGCATCAATAAATTGCTGCTAAATGTTTCACATTTGCAAAATGTGAAACATTTAATTAAATACAAAAAACCGACTTTATTAATGCACACTAATCAATTAGAATTAATAAAAATATTATATCATTTATTTGTTTTTTATTTACCTTAGTAAAAAATTATAAATACCTTATATTTCAATCTTATTAGCTTATTCCGATTACCTGCCAGAGCATTTATTCTCATTTATAAATAAAATCATTTCATTAAATAATTACTATTTCTCTCTTTCTAAAAATTTCACAGAATTTTCCTTAAAGTCATTAAGCGATATAAATTGTTTATCGCAAGCGCTGGTCAGACGGGCACGGTCTTTTTTTGAAAGTTTTTCAAAGTCCTCATGCACTACATAACTTCTGAATTTTTGGGACTGTTTCTGAAACTCCAGACAACATATAGCTGCCAGTCTCGCTTTTGGAACATCTTTTACACCGAACAAATAAACAGGATAACCATTAGGATGAAATGCATAATCCGCTTCTAAGTCATCACGCTCATTAATAGGTAATACATTTTTTTCGGGTTTATAACTTTGCAAATCCGAAAAAATATATTCATCCAACAGTTCATAAAATAAACTTTCAATAACTTCTCTTTTAAAATATCTCATAGACGTTACCTTGCTAATACCAGTAGCAAACTGAAGTATCGAAGGATAAAGCTGCTCGTCATTGGCATTAATAAAAATAACACCATTCTCTTCGCTGAGACCATTTTCTGAAATTATTTTCTGAAATATTTTTTCTTTGTTTTCAGTATCAACTTTATAGCTATAAGAAAGTCGCATTAATGCCATAGCATAATCTGAAATTCTCCATTGCTCATTTACTTTCTCCAGATATATCTCAATCATATCGCCGTCCTCATGATATAAAGGAAGAAATAACTGGTAAATACCCTGTCTTTTTTCGTTTACTTTTAAACGACCATTAAACTGCTCTGTTAATTGTGCGATTATATTTTCTTTCATATACTAATCAAATAATGAAGTTTGTTTTGGAGGAAACAATATATTTATATCATCCTGAATAATGTTTATATGACGGGCAAAAAAATGAAAAGCTTCGTCAAAATTAGTATATTCTGTTGTAATTTCTATTGTGCAATCTTCTTTTAACCCTTTTTCAATATTCTTTTGAGTTGCTTTATGAATATGATAATGAATATGATGAGGAAACTGGTGATGTTCTCCGTGCGGACCATTACAACGAATAAGCTCATAACTTCCTTTTATGTGCTTTGGAAGATATACCAATCCAAAAGAGAAATTTTCATTGAATTTTTCATTATATCTACCAAAAGCTGAAAAATAATATTGCTCATCAAGGCTTTGCAATTCAAAATCCACCTTAAAATGACCTTTATCCTGTTTCCATTCAACCGGCATCTTATTAATTCTTTTTTGACAAGTTATTAATTCATCTATAATATTTTGTGTTAATACCATAATTAATTAATTTTAGTCCATATTGTAAAACCTTTTAATCAAAGCAATATCAACTACTGCCATAATAAATTTTTTATTCTTCATTTCGCTGGCTTTCACATAAAAATAGAAAACTAATTAAAACCTGCGATTCTTAAGGCTTCCTTTGTTATTTATCTATAGCTCTTTTATTAAAATAAATTATATGCAAAAGTAATAAAAAATTATTAAGGATAAATCTATAAATTGAATTAGACTAAGCGTGCCGCTTCGCCCCAACTTGCTTTTCCCAATTATTTAAACATTCATAACACACTATCCAACATTATTATCTATATATATAAGAACCCACAAGCCTATTATTTGCGAAGTCCAGAAACTTCATATCTATTGAGATTTTTTCAGATACTTATAACTAAAAATTAAATATTTAAAATTTCAAACATAGCCCTACTTCCGACTTGTTCATTAACAATAATAGGAATTCCACTATCATTCAAAATATCTTTTAATGTTATAGAGTGAGGATGCCTATGTTTATTATTGTAACCTGATGAAATTATTGAAAACTTGGAATTATTATTATTAATAGCTCTATTATAATTATATTTTGAACCGTGATGAGGAATTTGAACAACTCCGACAATATTCCAATATTTTTGGTAATGTTTAATTAAATTTTGCCATTTTTGTTTTCCTTTCGCTTCATAATCTCCAAAATATAAACAGCCTACTAAATCCTCCTTTTTCCAAAATATAAAATGATGAAAAGAATGATGAAGTAAATGATTGTGAAAATAGTTTATTTTTCTATTTATTTCCGGACCTGAATATAAAGTCATTGTATTAGTATTCAGAGAACCAGATATTGATTTATAAGCGTCAATTATATTATTTCTTGTTGTAATATCTTCCCATAATCCTTGAAAAGCATTAATATCATTTAAAGCATTAATATCTATATTTAAATCTTGCAACCTTGCTTGTAAATCACTTAATCTTGAAGTCCGTCTAAAATTAAAAGGTATAAAAACCCAATTAGCCAATCCATTTTTTCTAATTTTCCTTGTATTTTCTAATAAATTTCCTTGAATATCATCAATATAAATACCATCATTATCTAAGATATTTGTTTCGTTTTCCAAAACAGGTATTCTAATAATAGTAGTATTATTAATATTATTATTATCTTCATTCATTAAACTATTCAGAAAATTTTCAAAATATGGGTTATAACCAAACAAAATAATATTTTCGATTTGTAATAAGATTTTATTTCCAAGAGTTATTAATGGAAGAAATATTTTTTTTACTTTACAATATTTTAACAAAAAATCTAATCCATTAATATGATCATAATGCAAATGAGAAATAAATACAGCGTCAATAGAATCACCTTTTTGAAAAGTATTTCTTATTTCGTTTTCAACAAAAGAAATATTTGTTTCGCTACCACAATCATAGACAATAGTAAAACCATTGTTAAATTGTTCTGTATAAAAGGCGCCTTGCCCTACAGGATGAAAAGTTCTTATCATATAATATTAGTTTAAAATTATTTGTCTTATAAATAAATTTCTACAGTTTCTCTGCTTTTTAAAAGAGTTCCTTATATTCTGTTATTTTTTAACAAAAAACAGGGTATTGTGCAATTATTTATTCGGCTTTATTATCAAATTTAATGATATTTTAAAAGTGTAGCAATATATATATATACTTAAAAGCTCCTTTTTAAAATTAAAGCTATTTGCGTTTGTTCCTAATTCATATTTGATTAACATCATCATGGATTATTTTAATAGTTTTCAATCCAATTTTCTGGAATAAGTTTTAGTCCATTCCTCCATTCTTCAATAATACAACTTATAAATTCATCGTAGTTAAGTTTTGCATGATCAGTAATTATTACTTGAAAGTTTGGTGCAAGTTCTTTTGTAACAGAAAAGATAAAATCATACATTTGCTTTACTGCGGTTTCATCTGAACTTGTTGCAAGTTTTCCTTTTAATTCTGCGTCCCTGTCTGGGGGATAATATGCCTGTGAAGGCTGGTCTATTATCAGAAATCTTGGAACTGGTCTGTTTGCTTTTACAAAATGTTTATGCAAAGCAAAATGAATCAGAAGATGATAAGCAACCCAATTTGCACCACTTCCCATTTGATTGAGAGGAATTGATTTTGTTGGAGTGTCTGCAAAAATTGTAAGTTTCTTAATATCAAAGCGAATTGGTGCTTCCTGATGTTCAAGATCTACATTTTTTGACCAGATTGTCATTTGATTATTGATTTGATTCAAGATTGAATTCAATCTTTCCTCTTTTTCATCTGAACCAACAGACTTTTCAAGTATAGCAATTTCAGACAGCAATAACTTTATTTTATTTTTCAAAGTTTTATCTTCCTCAACAGCTTTAAAACTTTCTAAAAACAATGATATTTTTCCAATAATCTTTCCTCGTCTTAGATTTAAATCTTTTTGTTTTGCTGCTTGTTCCTGCTCATTGTAAATTGCTTTTATTCCATTTTGACGTATCTCTATTTGTTTTTTCAAATTATCTTGCTCCAAATTCAACTTTTGAATATATTGATCAAGTTTTGGTCTTTCAGCAATAGTAGTTGTAAGATTTTCCGAAAGATTTGCAAGCGACTTATTGATAGCTGTAATAGACGGAATTTCTATTTCGATTTGATGATTGCATAGGGGACAACTGTGAAGTTCGGCATCTGTTTCACCAAAAAGTTTTATTGATTCTAATCTTGCTTTCTGTTGAGCTATTTCACTTGAGTAGTCAGATGTTTGTTGGATAAATGTGTTGACCGCTTTTATATCATCTCTTTTATTACTCAATTCCTTTTCTAATTCTGATTTTTCATTTAATAATTTTTTAAGATTTTCATTTTCACCTTGTGTAGTTTCAATATAGGTTTGTTCCCATGCTAATGCTTCTTTTAAGGCATCAAGAGCTTGAGCTGCATCGTTAGCAACTCTATCCACAGAAATAAGATTGAGTTGCTTTGCTTCATTAACCAATTCGAAAATCTTTTGTGAACCATCTTGTTTCAATCTTTCGTACTCTTTCAAATCCTTTTCTAATCGACTAAGTTCACGTTTCTTCATTGCAATCTTTTGTTCAACTTTCATTGAATCCTCACGTATAGCTCCTAAAAAATAAGGAAGTGTATCTTTTATGGATTGTATAACAAATGGTTCTGCTTGATTGTAAAATAAAAAATTTCGTTGTGCAATTAAATCTTGCGGTTGATAAGAATAAAATCTACTATGTTTGAAATTTACAGTCAAAGGGTCCCTTGTTCCAGTAGTTGGTGTGTTTGTGTACTCAGCTATGAAAAGTTTTTTGGAAAAAAAATCTTTTAGTGTTAAAATGTCTGAATTGTTTTGAAGTTGGTCAATTTCTGGAATCTTAACTTTGTCTGCATTTGAAAAATAAATGTATTGAGTTGCTTGTTGATTTAAACGATTGGGATTTTGTCTTGCAACAAAAACTTCTTCTTTCTCGTAAAATAAGAGTATTCCAAACCACTCAACAGTATCACGAATGATACCTTCTGATATTTTGCAATCATCACTCCCTAAGCAATAATTGATTATATCTATTATTGCTGTCTTTCCTGTTTTTGATTCGCCAGTAATAATGTTTACTTTCCCTATTTCAAAAGACAATAATCTCTTGTCGCCTTTCTTGTTGTAAAATATTAAAGATTTTATTTGCATAATTTGACCTTATGGTTTAATTCCTAAAATTGAATAGATTGTTAAAGGATTTCCTGATTTGGAAAATATTTTTCCAATTATTTCTGCTTTCTTTATACAGCTCTTTATTTCGTCGTCTTCAGTTTTCAATTTCCCTTTTCCTTTCCTTGGTTTTACATCAATGTTTCCATTTTCGTCTATACTAAGAGAATTGTGAGCTATAGCAAACATAATTGTTTCTCTTGTAAATGGAATAAAACTTTTAATATTATTAGCTAACCCAATTTTTAAATCTTCATTTTCATTTATCCATCTATGTATAGTATTTGATTTGTTTTTTGGTAACCTTTTTCGTATTCCGTTATTCAAAATTAATGGTAATACTAAAACAGAAAGCGCAAAAGGGAAATTGTATTTTGATTCTCCCTTATAAGCAAGTACGCATTCTCTTAGAATTTCACTGCAAAATGCAGGGTTGATCAAGTGTGCTGTTATTTCAGGTCTATTTTTCCAGTTTGGTAGCATATTAAATTAATGTTTGAAAATCAGGATGCCAGCCAATTTTCTTTTTGTCAGAAAGAATCTGACAGCTTCCGGTTACCATATATTGTTCTTTAAATCTGTCTTTGATATGAATTTTCGGTTGTGAATTCACGTAATGACTTTCATAAAATTTCTTACCCTCTATTTTTTTTATCTTATCATTTTTTCCAGCACAATCCTCAAGAATTGCAAATTTTCTTTCCCAATCATCAATCAATTTTGCATCATATTGTATTTCATCTGTCGGGTTTATTAATCCATCTCTTAACCATTTTGATTTTTGACTGAATGCTCTATGATAATCACTGATTGCATGATTAATTAATTTTGAGTTTACTCCAACTGTATCTAATTGTTTAACAAATTTATGATGTCGGTAAGGTGAAAGTTGTCCTTCGTCTGAAGCTATTGAAACAGTGAAGTCGACAGGCAAATTATCTGCTTTCAAACTATCTGCTATATCAAGAATTTTATCTTGAACATCCTTTCCTGTAATTTCTGCTGTTTGATTTTGTAATTGCAAAATAACTTCTCCCATAAACCATCCTTCTAATCTCTGATATAATGCTTCGATTTTTTCAAGTGCAGTTGAATAACGTAAAATATTTTTGATTTTATTTTTAGCTTCATTCAAGTCAACTGAAGCATCTATAATTGAAATGTTTTTAATTAGTTTCTTTTGTTGGTCGATACTTAAAGCACTAAAAGAATCATACGCTGGTTTATTTATTTTATTTGTTGATTTAGATATAATATCATTTAGATCTTTTAGAATTGTTTCAATATCTCTTGTTTCATTTGTTCCTTGTTTAAGTTTGAAAGGAATTGTATCTTTAGATGTTGTTGCAGTAGTTATTAAATTGAATAAACAATTGTCCAAATTAAGTTGTCCGTTTATTATTCCTTCACACCAAACCCTAATAGTTTTCCAAAAGTCTGTACTTGCGTCTGTCAAATTAGCAACTGAATTAATATGTAATTTTGTTTGATAAACATCAAGCGTGTCAGACTTCTCTATACTGATATCGTCAATCTTCTCAAGCAAAAGTTTAGCATCCTGATTTTGTTCTGAAACTATTAAAAGCAAACCGTATCTCATTTGATACAGGTAGCCAAGGTTAGGTTCGCTTGCTGAAAAGATTGAATTCATATTACTTTATTCATTTTTGTAAAACGCTAATGGTTGTATTATCACCTACTATCGTATATTTATATTTAAAAAAGTCAATTATTATCAAAATCAAAGGTTATTTTTACCTGCAAAAATAATATTTTTTTAATATTTCTATCATAATTAACTATTTAAACTTTATTTATTTAATCAAACAGAGTAGCGGGACAGTCTTTTTTGAGTTTATAGCAGTCTTTGCCGGTAGGTTGTGCGAGGTCTTCCAGTACTTTGAGTATTGTTTGTTCTTCCGGGGTGTCGCCGTTTTTGAGGAGCGGCATCAGGTAGAGTATAATTTCATCAAAATGCGGAATTCTGTTTTCGCGTTCCATTTTAAAGACTTATATTATTCTATCAATCATCAAATTGTTTTATTTGATCTTTAAAGTCCATTTTTTTAATTATTAATTAATATTGTTTTAAATTGTAACAGTTGCAAAAATAATATTTTTTTAATAATGTTGGGGTTTTATTATTTGATAGTTTTGTTTATTTTCGTTAAATGTTTCACATTTTGCAAATGTGAAACATTTATTTTCGGGTTAACTGGTGTAAAGCAAAAGTACAACAGTGTAAAGCAAAAGTACAATGGTGTAAAGCAAAAGTACAACAGTGTAAAGCAAAATTACAATGGTGTAAGCGAGCGTTACAGCATTGCTAAGAGTCGGTACACTGGTGTAAAACAAAATTACACTGGTGTAAGAGAGCGTTACAGCTTTGCTAAGAGTCGGTACACTGGTGTAAAGCAAAATTACACTGGTGTAAGCGAGCGTTACAGCATTGCTAAGAGTCGGTACACTGGTGTAAAGCAAAATTACAATGGTGTAAGCGAGCGTTACAGCATTGCTAAGAGACGGTACACTGGTGTAAGCGAGTTTAGCATAGATGTAAACGGGTAAAATCGGTTTACTTATCGGGATAGAATAAAAGCTAAAGAGAAAGAGGATAAGGGATTAACGTTGAGATATAAAAGGTACTGCTAAGCTCCAGGGACCTTGTCCTTGTGCATTAGCAGCCGCAACCCTATACCAGTATTTTAGATCTGGAACTATATTAGAAATAAGGAGTTTGTGTGAGTTATGCGTTGAAAGGATTAATTTCCATGAGCTTTCGTCGTTAGGAGTAAGAGTGGTTTGGATGTTAAAAATAGCAGGTGTCTGGTTAATTTTTTCAATAATTATTTTAACAGTGTCAGCCCTGTTGACTTGTTCAATTCGTTTGATAATTACTTGTGGAGGAACGGGTTTAGGGTTTGCCGGATCAACGATGCTAAAGCCGCTGAGTTGAAGTATGCCTATATCACCATTACCAATTTTATTAACATAAATTATTTCCTGTTGGAGTAGCAGGTATAATTCTGCTGCGGTTTCGTTGCGTTCGCCTATCCAGTTTTTAAATCCTTGATTTACTTTGTTCACAATTTCTTGTAATAGGTCAATTTTAGCTGAGAGAGTGGCAAGAGCAGGGGCGGGGTCGGTATATATCAGGCTGTTATCAGTCATAGCAACAACAACAGTGCGGGCAAGATTAAGTATGGCTTTATAGTCGGTAATCTTAACTTTCATAACGACATAGGGATAGACTTTAGGGACGTCAAAAAAACTTTGATAGTAAACTTTGACATCCTGGAAAGGACCAACTGATCCGGGTGTGCCTGTAACCGGAACACCTGATTCAAAGGTGGGCAGGAAGTAGTTATTGCCAATAGGTTGGAGTTCTTCAGGAACTTGAAATGCAGTTGCTTGTATTTGTCCAATAAGTACCCAGCTATTTTGAATAAGCTGGCTAACTTGTCCTGTTTCGTTAATTGTAAGCGGACTGGGGTAAGGGTCACCGAGTTGGACATCTTCATAAAGAGGGTAGTTTTCCTGGCTAACAAGCAAACCTGTCTCACCGATTTTGAAGATACGACCGAGTGTGTAGGCATAACTTGTGTCTGGCAGTTGCACCCGCAGGTAACAATTTTCAGTTAAACTGATTTGATATAAAAGTGCTAACATAATATATTAGTTTGAAAATGAGATAATTTGTTAATTTGCTGATTTACTAATTTAAAAACAGGATAATTATTTGATTGTTAAATCAAGAAACAGCAAAACAGATTTAAGCTTTGTAAAGCCTTATCTTTGAGAGATAAAAGGAACGGGCTGGCTCCAGGAACCAATGCCTGAAGCATTAGAAGCTCTAACTCTGAAATAGTGTTTTTCGCCGCTTATTAAGTTATTAATAATGAGTTTTCTGGAATTGAGAGTGCTTAAAATATTTTTCCAGCTTGCAGGCAGCTCTGGTGTATCTGTCATCTCTACATAATAAATTAAATTTTTAAGATGAAGACTTACAATAAAAATTTTAGCTGAATCAGCAATGTCGCCGTCAACAATTCTTTTAATAACGACCTGATCTGGAACGGGCTGAGGGTTAGGTTCGTCCGTAACTTCAAACCCGCTGAGCATTAATATACCGCGGTCGTTATTACCGATAATATTAACATAAATCAGCTCATTAAGAAGCATTTGATATAACAGATTAACACTTTCGTCTCGTAAGCCTATCTGAGTTCTGTCTCCTTCGTTTACTTTCGCAATAAGATTGCGGACAATAAGTAATTGAGCCCTTATCTCGGCAATTGTAGGATTAGGATTGGGATATTTAGCCACATTAGTTTCCAGAGAATCAGCGACCTCGTCGGCTTTGTCAGCCACTTTGTTATATTCTTTAGGTCTTATTCTCATAACTGCTTTGTATTTTCTGAATGCCATAACAAA
>JAGODS010000176.1 GCA_017998135.1 Bacteroidales bacterium | reverse complement strand
CTCTTAATTAATATCAATTCTTTGTGAGATTTTTTTTATCTTTGTAAAACTTATGTTAAAATATTTTGAGTTTTAAGAGATGTCCTCTATTATAATTTATAATATATTTGCATAAAAATTTTTTATGGAAAAAAGGAAAAAATCACTTGAACAAATAGCCTTAATATATAGTCTTAAGTGCGGTTTTGCTTTGATTTTGATATTCCAGCTTTGTTATCTTATTCAAATATCCGACTACGGAATATTTTTATCAGAAATGCTTATTTCAAATAGAAAATTTTACCTGACAGATCTTGGCATAGTTAAATATTTTAATATGCCTGTTATTTTTTATTCTATTTATAAAGGGACTAAATATTTTAAATTAAGACATAATTTTTGTTCTTTAACATATAAACAAAGCCTTATGTCAGGATTTTTAATTTCTATAATATCTGTGCTTATTGTTGCAGCTTATACTATTATCTTTTATAAATATATTAGCCCTGAATCTTTAGACCTTGTTATGGAAAAAGAATATTTGAATCCAGATACTACAAAAACTCAAAGAGCGTTAAACTTCCTGAGACCTTATAGGATGACTTTCTTTGTTTCTATGGTATTTACTTTTTTAATATCATTTAAACTTACTAAAACTGAAAGATCTCACTAAAAGGGGTTTGTGCACCGTTGTATTTTATTTTTTTTATTAATTTAAATATCTATGGAAAATCTTAAACAACTATTAAACAAGAATGCAATTGTTTTTGCATTGGTTTTAGCAGGAATTACAATATTGTTTGATTTAGTATTGTATGTTTTTGGAGTTAGCACCGAGAGCAAGCTTAGGTGGATGACTATACTTTTTATGCTTTGCTTTATTATTTATGGGACTTTTTATCTGCGAAATACGCATTATAATGGATTTATAAGTTATGGACAAAGTTTTCTTTCGGGATTTCTTATCGCTCTATATTCGGCTATAACTATAGCTATTTATACTTATATTTTTCTTAAATTTATTGATCCCGGTTATATAGAAAAAGCAAAAGAATTAGCTTTAGAAAAGATGCAGGAAAATCCCCAATTGTCAGAGGAGATGATAGAAAAAGCAGTCGCCTGGCAACAGAAATTCTTAACGCCTTTGTTTATGAGTCTTGGGGCTATAATCAATAATTTATTGATTGGCACTATTATTGCCCTTTTGGCTTCTATCTTTATTAAGAAAGAAGACAAATCTTTTGATGCTGCTTTTAAAGATATTGATGAAGAACCTAAATTAGATAGATAATTATGAATGCTGAGTTTTGAATTTATTTCAGTAATTCTTTTAATCAATAATTCAAGATATGGATATTTCAGTAATAATTCCTTTATATAATGAAGAAGAGTCGCTACCTGAATTAAGTCAATGGATAGAGAAGGTAATGCTGGCTAATGATTTCTCTTATGAAATAATTTTTATAGATGATGGAAGTAATGATAAATCATGGCAGGTAATAGAAAGCCTCGCATCGAAAAATAAAGCAATTCAGGCTATCCGTTTTAGACGTAATTATGGTAAATCAGCAGCTCTTGATTCAGGCTTTAAAATAGCTAAGGCTGATGTTGTTATTACTATGGATGCTGACCTTCAGGATTCGCCTGACGAAATTCCCGCTCTTTATAACAAGATTAAAAAAGAAGATTTTCAACTTGTCTCAGGCTGGAAAAAGAAAAGATATGACCCTATTACTAAAACTATACCTTCCAAGTTCTTCAACTGGACAGCAAGAAAGATTACAGGTATAAAACTGCACGATTTTAATTGCGGACTAAAAGCATATAGTAACGAAGTGGTTAAAAATATAGATGTTTACGGTGAGATGCACAGGTATATTCCTGTTATTGCCAAATGGGCTGGCTTTACTAAGATAGGCGAGCTGGTCGTTAAGCATCAGAAACGTAAATATGGCTACACCAAATTCGGACTGGAGCGTTTTATCAATGGCTATCTTGATTTATTGTCCATAATTTTCGTTTCCAAATTTGGAAAAAGACCGATGCATCTTTTCGGTATGCTCGGCACTTTACTGTTTATTGCAGGTTTTCTTATTGCAGGTTGGCTGGCAGGTGAAAAAATCTTTTTAGATGCTTATAAAATGACAGAGAGACCCTTATTTTATCTTGGTATGCTCTGTATGGTGCTCGGTGTTCAACTTTTTCTCGCAGGGTTTATTTCTGAATTAGTTTCACGCAACTCGCCTGACAAAAATAACTACCAGATAAAAAAGAGAATTGAAAACTTATAACTTATAACTATCATCCTGTCACCCCTTCGGGGTTTAATTGAATTATTAACTTATAACTATCATCTTGTCAACCCTTCGGGGTTTAATTGAATTATCAACTTATAACTATCATCCAGTCACCCCTTCAGGGTTTAATTGAATTATTAACTTATAACTATCATCATATCATTCCTTCGGGGTTTTAATTGAATTATCAACTTATAACTCATATCTCATAACTATTCATTCATCAATAAAAAGTATTTAAATGTTTTTTTCCATTATTATCCCCTTATTCAATAGACCTGACGAACTTGAAGAATGCCTTGAAAGTATTTCAAAACAAGAATATAAGGATTTTGAAGTTATACTTGTTGATGGTAGCCCTGACGAGATATTAAAACCTGTAATAGCTTCATATAGTAATTTATATGCAGAAATAGACAATCTGAATCACAATCAGCATTCAGCATTCAACATTAAACATATACATATTCCGTATTATGGTATCAGCGAATCACGCAATTTAGGTTGCGAACAAGCCCGAGGCGATTATTTCATCTTTATTGATTCGGATTGCACACTTACGCCTGATTATCTTGTTAAAGTCGCTCAACAATTACAACTAACCGGTCTTGATGCTTTTGGCGGACCAGATGCAGCGGATGTGAATTTCAGTCCTTTGCAGAAAGCTATAAACTATTCAATGACCTCTTTCTTTACAACCGGAGGTATAAGAGGCAGGGAAAAACATATCGGCAGATTTTATCCGCGAGGTTTTAATATGGGCTTTTCAAGAAAGGTCTTTGAACTTACAAAAGGCTATGATACTTCAATGACTGTCAGTGAAGATATAGATTTAAGTATCAGGATGTATGAAGCAGGTTTTAAAGTAGGATTAATCAATTCTGCCTTTGTTTATCATAAACGCAGAACAAATTTTACAAAATTCTTCAGACAAATAAGACGCTTCGGGGCAGGCAGGGTCTTTTTATTTAATAAATATAGAAAAGAGCTTAAACCTGCTCATCTTATTCCTTTTGTTTTTTTATGCTTTCTTGCGATTTTGCCGATACTTGCTTTTTTTTATTTTAGCCTTTTTATTATATCCCTTCTTTTATTACTGCTTTATTTTTGCCTAATATTAGGTGATTCTTCAATTAAGAATAAAAATTTTAGGGTCGCTTTTTTTTCAGTTATTGCCGTAATTTTACAACTGACAGCTTACGGTTCAGGCTTTTTTATTTATTTTATCAAAATTATTATTTTAAAACAACATATATCTAAAGTATAATAATGAAAACTGTATTGATAACCGGTGCTACAAGCGGTATAGGTAAAGCGACTGCTACAACTTTCGCTTCTAATGGATATAGATTAATACTTACAGGTCGCCGTCAGACACAACTTAGTTCTCTGGCAGGAACTCTCAAAAGAAAATATAATACAGAATCCTTATGTCTATGTTTTGATATTAGCGATTATGGGCAAAGCAAAAATGCCTGCCGTAAACTTAAAGGTAAATGGGATAAAATAGATGTACTGATAAATAATGCAGGTTTAGCTCTGGGATTGGCAGATATAATAGACGGCAAATTGGAAGACTGGGAGCAGATGATAGATACAAATATAAAGGGTTTGCTTTATATTACAAAAATGATTATCCCCTTTATGGTAAAAGCAGTTAGCGGGCATATAGTAAATATAGGCTCAATTGCAGGCAGAGATACTTATCCGCAAGGAAATGTTTATTGTGCTACCAAATTTGCTGTTAAATCTCTCTCTCAGGCGCTCAGAATGGAACTGATACAGTATAATATAAAAGTTACTGAAATAGTGCCAGGTGCTGTAAAAACTGAATTTTCACTCGTCAGATTTAAAGGCGATAAAAAAAAAGCTGATAGAGTGTATGATGGTTATGAGCCGCTAAAACCAAAGGAAGTCGCTGATATCATACATTATGTTACTACCCTTCCCCCTAATGTTAATATTAACGAGCTAACAGTTACTTCCCTCGCACAAGCCAATCCCTTCGTCCTGCTCAGGAATAAAAAATAGATGTTATAATATATGAGTCTCTTAAACCAATTTATCTAAGCTACGCTGGAGGAATTGGGCTAATTGCTCACCTTTTAGCATATTTTGTGATAAAAGGGCTATATCTAATGCGTGTTTAACGAGTTCCTGCTGCGTTTTTTCATCCGTTTCGGTTAATATTTTACTGAAAAGCGGGTGATTGGTATTTATTACAAGATTATAATTATCAGAATTATTATAGAAAAAGGGATTAGCGCCTAAAGCTGACATATCTTTCATCCTGCGGAGAAATTCGGGTTGTGTTATCATTAGAGGGTAATCTTTCTCGCTGAGGTTTTCAAAAACAACATAGAATTTGTTTTTATCAATAATGTTTTCTATAACAGGCTTTAACTTGTTTTTTTCTTCTTCTGTGAGTTTTGAAGGGAGTTCATCTCCTTTTTTTATAAGTTTATCAATAGTATCTGAGTCCACCCTTGCAAAGCCTGATTTTTCAAGCTTAGTTTCAAGGCTATTGATAAAATGGCTTTCAAGAACGCCATCCATCAAAAGCACATCGTAACCTCTGTCGTTGGCAGCTTTGATATAGCTGTGCTGCTCTTCGGTGTTGGAGCTGTATAAATATATTAATTTATCGTCTTTATCTTTTTGTAAATCCTTGATTTTGTCTTTATATTCATCAAGGGTGAAAAATTTGCCTTCTGTATTTTTGAGTAAACAAAATTTAATAGCTCTTTCATAGAATTTTTCATCTGCAAGCATACCATATTGAATGAAAACTTTAATATCATCCCATTTTTGGTCAAAATCAGTCCTGTCATTTTTAAAAAGTTCTTCTAATTTGTCAGCTACTTTTTTTGAAATATGTGCAGAAATTTTTTTGACATTTGGGTCGCTTTGCAGATAGCTCCTTGAAACATTAAGAGGGATATCAGGTGAATCAAGTACACCGTGTAATAGAGTCAGATATTCGGGAACGATGCCTTCGACTGAATCGGTTACAAAGACCTGGTTGCAGTAAAGTTGTATTTTGTTTTTCTGGACTTCTATTTTGTTTTGGATTTTCGGAAAATATAATATACCTGTCAGGTTGAAAGGATAATCAACATTTAGATGAATGTTAAACAGCGGCGCTTCAAAATTTAAAGGGTAAAGTTCAGTGTAGAACTTATTATAATCTTCTTTGTTTAACTTTGAGGGTTGCTGAGCCCAAAGAGGTTTTATGTTGTTTATAAT
>JAGODS010000175.1 GCA_017998135.1 Bacteroidales bacterium | reverse complement strand
CCATTTTGTAAATGTGAAACATTTAAATCGTTTATAGTATAACTTATCCTAATCTGAATTATTCATAAAAATAATGAACTAAGTCTAAGTATAAAGACATATTTCAAACCTACAAGCTTATTTACCAGAAAATAAAATAATAAGACAAATTGGCGTTTAAATATATTTACTTTATTTTTTTATCAATGTTTTAACCTTTATAATTCATACAAAAATGTTACTCATTAAAGTTTATGCGCAATATTATATAATTTTAAAGGTGCTTATGAGATCGCTTCGCTTAGTTATGCGCAATATTATATAATTTTAAAGGTGCTTATGAGATCGCTTCGCTTAGTTCCCGCAGATAACGCAGATAAAAGCAGAAAAAATTAATATCAGCGAAAATCTGCGAAATCGGCGGGAGATGTATTTTTTGAAAAAATTCATGAATTAATCAGGTTAATAAATTTTATTGTTATTTAGATAATTATAATATTTTTAATTTTTCCCTAGGGAATCAACCAAAATGATTTTCACTAAAAGTCCTGAACTACATTATGAATTAATCAATTTATATCAATGAGCTACCGATATTTTATTAAACTTCAATATAAAGGGAAAAACTACTACGGCTGGCAAATCCAAAAGACAGGACAGACTATTCAGCAAATCCTTAATTCCGTTCTTTCCCGCATATTAAATGCTGATATTAAAACAACTGGCGCAGGAAGAACTGATGCAGGCGTCCACGCATCTGAATTCTTCGCTCATTTTGATTACGAAGTTGAACATAAACTTTCTCAAATCAAAACCTCAGTAAAAGCTCTAAATTCATACCTACCACCTGATATAGCCATCCTTGACCTTTTTAGAGTTAATAACAAAGCACACGCCAGGTTTGACGCTCTTTCCCGTACTTACAAATATTATATTACACTTCAAAAAAACCCTTTTAATTCAGATTACTCTTACTACTTTAAAGGGCAGCTTGATTTTGAATTACTAAATAAAGGCGCTAAAGCTTTAATTAATTATACCGACTTCACCTGCTTTGCCAAATTGCATTCGGGTAATAAAAATAATATCTGCAAAATATACGCCGCCTACTGGGAAAAACAGGACGATAATCTTATCTTTACTATAACTGCTGACAGATTCCTGCGCAATATGGTCAGGGCTATTGTCGGAAACCTCATAGATCTTGGCAGAGCTAAAATCACTTATAACGATTTCATCAAAATCATAGAAACCAAAAAACAAAACAACTGCTTCAGCAGCGTACCGCCTGCCGGCTTATTCCTCTCTCAAATAACATACCCGCAAAGCATAACCCTGCTTTAAATTAAAACATCTATTATCCTTATTATTTAAGAAAAGTCTGATTCGTGTGTATCCATAAAGTCCATTATAATTAAACTTTGTGTTACTTTGCGCCTGACTTTGTGATACTTTGCGGTTAAAGTTTTTGAAAATATCAACTTTAGAAATGCACACTAATTCAGCTTACATTTACTATTTAGCCCAATAAAGTCCCTCAGGGTCACTGAACAAGAGACCCGCTTTATATATTCTTTCATCACAGCGGGACAAATTTTTAATCTGCTTAGGACTAATAATACTATACTTTTTAAGACTATCAGATGCATTGGCTATTATATCAAGCTGAGCTTCCGAAGTCATCCAGTTCAATTTATCGAATTTTTTAAGATTTATCAGCGACGAATACCCGCGCAATGTCATTTCATAAATAGTATTAAAATAATCGTGAAAATAACTCATTACTAATTCTCTCAAACTTTTATAAATAGCTTCCCTGAATCTCAAACCTGTACAATTGGATTTGGCTATAGCGCCGAAATACCCGTCTATCTTATATATAGCTAAAAAATGCACATCATCATTATTTGAAAACAGTTCTACTATAACTGGAGCATATCCTAAATTGCGCAAAGCTGCTGCTGCAAATAGACAACCGTCAAAACAATGTGCTTTATTTAACCTTATCACACTACGCGGACTGTAATAATCGGAACTTGAATTATATTTGGCATTATCAAGAAAATCCTGAATTTTGCGCGGGCTATCTAAAGAATCAAATACCGCCAGCTCTTCCTTTGACCAATATTCCCTGAAATTAAATACTTTTATCATAACTGTATTTTTATGCAAAAATATATCTTATTTTTATACATGAGGCTACTTTAAAAAGTCTAAAATTATTTAATATTTTTTTTAATCCTTTGATTATCAATAGCCCCTACCTTTAGGTAGGGGTAGATAGTTTCCTCACATTATCAGGGCTTTAGCCCAAATCATTTAGTTATTAGATACTTTTTAGAGTGCTTTTATACATTAATGTTTAAATATTTCAAACTAAGTTTTTAAATAAAACCAAAAGAAAATAATTTTACTAATCATATAAGCCAGTTAGCAATCATCTTCATACCATATTCCGTAAGAACCGATTCCGGATGAAACTGTACTCCGCTTATTTTAAATTCTTTATGTCTGATAGCCATTATCTCGCCCCGGTCATCAACAGCAGTTATTCCAAGACAGGCGGGCAAAGTCTCTTTATCCACTAACCACGAATGATACCTGCCTACAGATAAATTTGCAGGTATTCCTCTAAATAATTGTTCGTCAAAGTCTATAATTTCAGCAGCAGTCGAAATACCGTGAAAAACCCTGTCTAATTGCTTCAGCGAGCCGCCATAAACTTCAGCAATAGCCTGATGACCTAAACAAACCCCTAATATTTTCTTATCCTTTCCATATCTCCCTATCAATTGCTTCAATATACCCGCTTCGTGAGGCAAACCCGGACCGGGAGATAACAATATACGGTCATATTTATCTATTTCTTCAAGACCTATTTTATCATTTCGGAAAACATTAATTTCTAAATTATCTGATGATTCTCTCAAATAATAAACAAGATTATAAATAAAAGAATCATAATTATCTAAAACTAAAAGCTTTTCCATATCTATTGAATGATTTTCAATTTCTCAGCAAATTTATTATATTTATTAACCTGATAATTTCATATCGCAACAGGAGGCTGCAAAGAAAAATATAAAGAATTCACCTCAAAGGCGCCAAAACGCAAAGAATTTCAATTGAAAAGCAATGTTTTATAAATTTATATTAAATGAAATATAATGAAAATAGATTTTTTATAGCGACTCATTAAAAAAACCTTATAAACTTTAGTATAAGAGAGAAAAGAACCAAAGTTTATCTTATTAGCTTATTTATTAATAATAATATATCGTAATAAGCAAATAAGCTTGAAATATAAGGGATTTAAACTTTTATACTAAGGTTTATTTTAATATTTAAAATTATTTATACATAATTCAGTTAAGTTTATATTATTTAACTATCAAATATACTTTGTATTTACTTATAAATATTAATTTTGCAGGGTCATATTTTAGCAAATGATATAATTACAATGAACATAAAAACTTTATTTTTAACTTTCTTTCTGATTTTTATTTTTCTCTTTATATCTTTACCCCCTGTATTAGCTACAGACAACAAAACTAATCACACACTTAGCGGATATATGAAAGATGCCGCCAATGGCGAAGTTCTTATCGGTGCTACTATTTTTGTTAAAGAGATTAAAAACGGCGTTGTTACTAATTCTTACGGTTTTTACTCCCTTAGCCTGCCTGAAGGTAAATATAATATTATTTTTTCTATGCTGGGATATAAGAATGATAGTCTTTCTATTGTTCTTGACTCTGATAAAAAACATAATGTAGAACTGAAAGAGAGACCTGTCAGTCTATCTACCGTAAATGTAGTCGCTGAAAAAGCAAATGCCAATATTACCAGAAATGAGATGAGCGTTGAGAAATTAGATATTAAAACGATAAAACAAATACCTGCATTAATGGGAGAAGTGGACATTATCAAAGCTATACAAATGCTACCGGGTGTTCAGGCTACCAGTGAAGGCACTTCAGGTTTCAGCGTCAGGGGCGGCAGCTTTGACCAGAACCTAATACTGCTTGACGAGGCTACAGTTTACAATGCTTCTCATCTTATGGGCTTTTTCTCAGTTTTTAATAATGACGCTATAAAGGATGTAAAACTTTATAAAGGCGATATACCAGCGGAATATGGCAGCCGCCTTGCATCGGTACTAGATGTAAGGATGAAAGAAGGTAATAATAAAAATATTTGTTTTACGGGCGGTATTGGTCTTATCTCAAGCCGACTGACAGCCGAAGGACCTCTTGCTGACGGAAAAACTTCTTTTCTTGTTTCTGCGAGAAGAACTTATGCTGACATTTTTTTCCCTTTGTTTCCTGATACTAACCTTAAAAAAAGCACTATGTATTTCTATGATTTAAACCTTAAAATCAATAGAGAACTAAATTCCAACAACAGGCTTTTTCTCTCTGCTTATTCTGGCAGGGATATTTTCGGACAAGGGAAGGATGCAACTATAGGCTTTGGTAATGAAACTGCTACTCTGCGATGGAATCACCTTTTTTCAAGCAAACTTTTCTGCAATCTTACCGCTGTATATGCCAGATATAACTATTCCCTTCAGATGAAACAAGGTGCTGCTGAATATTTCTGGGAATCTACTCTGCTTGATTACAACCTTAAATGGGATTTCAACTATTATATTAACCCTGATAATGAAATTAAATATGGTATTTCTGCTATTTATCACAATATAGACCCCTGTAATGCCTGGATGAAAAGCGCTGAAGGCAGCAAAATTTCCGTCCCTTATCCTAAAAAATACGCTCTTGAATATGCTGCTTTTATTTCTAATAATCAAAAAATAAATGATAAACTTTCTCTTAAATATGGCTTACGCTATTCTATATTTCAAAATATTGGAAAAGGAGAATTATATAAATTTGACAGCGATTATAACGAAACAGGTAAAGAAGAATTTTCTAAAGCAGAAATATTTAACACCTATCAAAACCCCGAACCACGCTTTGGTCTTAACTACCTGCTTAATGAGATCTCATCAGTTAAAGCGGGCTACACCCGGAGCATTCAATATATGCAACTCGCCACCAATTCTACTGGCGGTATGCCGCTTGACGTCTGGTTTCCCTGTAGCCCAAACGTTAATCCCCAAAAAGCTGACCAACTGGCAATAGGTTACTTCAGAAACTTTTACAATAACTCTATTGAAAGTTCAGTTGAAACTTATTATAAAAAAATGTATGATGTTATAGATTTTAAAGACCACCCTGAATTACTGATGAACCCGCGTATGGAAGGCGAAATACGCACTGGCTCCGCTGACGCTTATGGTATTGAATTGATGGTTAAAAAAAACAACGGCAAACTAACTGGCTGGGTCAGCTATACTCTATCAAAAGTTACCCGCAAAATTCCGGCTATAAACGACGGTAAAAGATACCCCGCTCCTTATGACAAACCTAATAATATTAATATTATTCTTAGTTATCAGCTTAATAACAAAACTTCGTTTTCAGCTAACTGGATCTATGCTTCCGGCGCCCCTATTACCTTTCCCGTTGCTTCTTTCTTCTATAATAACACTTATAATAAAATCTATTCTTCAAGAAATGGATATAGGATGAGAGATTATCACAGATTAGACCTCTCGGTTACTATTAAAGGAAAAGAAAAACCCGGCAGACTCTGGCAGGGAGAATGGGTCTTTTCTGTTTACAATGCTTACGGCAGACACAACGACTGGATTATTAATTTTACTCAGGATGAAAATCACCCTGAAATAACTAAAGCAGAAAGATGGTATCTCCCTTTT
>JAGODS010000174.1 GCA_017998135.1 Bacteroidales bacterium | reverse complement strand
TCTTTTTTTATTATCAGCATCTAAAAATTTTTTAATAATAAGATAGCAAGTAACTAATAAAATTACTGATGGAATTGTATATCTTAATATTTCAAGTAATTCTATTGTATTCGATTTAATTTTAAAGGTTTAGTTTATTCAATTATTATTTTTTTAACTATATTATAAAGGGGGTTGGTAATTTTGAGTATATAAATCCCCGGATTTATATTTTGAATATTTAAAGAAATTGATTTAGCAGAGTCGTAATGGGAAATATTTTTGCTAAGAACGGCATCACCGCAAGGATTAAAAATATTAATAGTCGAATTTCCGGATAGTTGGTCATCAAATATAAGGGTTAAATAATTTTTTGCAGGATTAGGAAAGATTGAGATATGCGAATCTTCAGAAATTTTTGATTTTGTAAAAGTTCCTTCTTTGTAGATTAGGTCTAATTTATCTATAATCAGAACACTACCAACTCCTTTGTAATTATCATCTTTAATAACATTACTTGAGGCGAAGGTAATGTTAAGTGTATCGGGAATATCAATTTCGTTATAATTAACAGGTATTTCCATAAGAGTGAATTGCTGAGCGGGCAGAAGTGTAACGAGCGAACTATCAAGTTGGATGCGTTTTTTGTTAATATTATCGTATTTATACAAAAATAGACCAGCAACAGCGCTGTCATAACCAACGGGGCTATATTTATAATAGAAAGTTAATTTGTCAGGAGTTTTGTTTATAGCAAGACCACCGGTGGGATTTTTGCCTTCATTTTCAAATAAATTACCATTAGTAACAAAGCCGAAATACATAGAATCGGAGCCTAAAAAATATTTATCAGTTTGCAGGCGTAAAGCCCAGGAACCATCGTAGCTATCAGGTGTTTTGCTTGCAGCTAACTGTTTATTGTTAAAAATTATGCCAAAAACATTGTAAGTATTCCAGTAGTCAGGTTCTTCCGAGCTAACGGAGCTCCAGTTTTCAAAGTTTCCATTAGGAAAATCAGTTTGAGCTCCAATGAAAGACAAATCATCAACATATATATAACTGCCTTGTATTTTCATTTTGTTATTTATATTAGATGAGGAAATAATAAACATAAAAGAATCAGGTACTAATTTAGTTGAATTAGTATCAAATTCGTCGAACCAGTTAATATCGTATTTGAATTCTTTATAATCATTTTGTGTATCGTAAATTTGAGCTTGGGATATACCTATAAATACACTACTGTCTAATTGTTCTACATATTTTTTGAAAAGCAGCCAGAGCATAGCTGTATCATTCGGTTGAATTGAATAATTTAAAAAAACTTTAAAAGAGTCAGGTCTTGTTGAAATGGGATAACCGCCGGAGTGATTACTGCTTCCTAAGTTACCTAAAACAATCATACCAGGAATAACTTCTTCGCCTTGTTTAACAGTTTCAAGTTTGGCTGCATAAGAACCGCTGTGGGATAAGGTAGTCTTTATTACATTAGCTTTACCTGCCGTTATGTAAGACTGTATGTTGGATGAAAAATTGTAAATATCAGGATTTTCATAATAAGTAATGGTTTTCCAATCTTCAAAACTGCTGTTTGGAATAGTTTGTGAATAGCTGTTAAATATTGTAATATAAATAATTATCCCTAAAATGTAAATAATGTTTTTCATAAATTTGGGTTTAAAAATAAAGTTACAAAAATAATAAAAAATATATAATAAAGAAGTATTTTTATTTAACTTCATTAATTTAAAAATTTTGATAATATATTATAAATCAAAATTTTAAATAGTCGCTATCTTTAAGTTGGGTTTTAAGTTAAGCCTTGCCAACAGGGCTTAAGTCCTGTATTTATGAAAAATTAAGGTTAGACAGTAAAAAAACAGCAGGTCTTTTGTTAAGGTTAGGTTTATTTTTTCTCCAGTAACTAATAGGTTTGCTGATAATTTTTTCTGTTTTAAGTGTAAGGTCTATAGCAATACACAAATAAATATCGTCGGGTAAACTTTGAATCAGGTCATCTAATAAATGATTATTTCTATAAGGAGTTTCAATAAAGATGAAGCTTTGCCCTGTTTTGTAAATATCAGAATATATTTGTTTTATTTTAGCAGTTCTTTCTATAGCCTTAACAGGCAGATAGCCTAAAAAAGTAAAGTTTTGACCATTAAAACCAGAAGCCATTAGAGCTAAAATAATTGATGAAGGACCAATGAGAGGTATGACATTAATATTTTTCTTGTGAGCGAGTTTGACTATTAAAGCGCCCGGGTCGGCAATGCAGGGGCAGCCGGCTTCGCTAAGCAAACCTATGTTGCCGCCCTTATCAGGGGTGTCAAGATAGTGTGTTATTTGCTCCGATTTGGTATGTTCATTTAAAATGTGAAATTTAATCAGGTTGATAGGGTGGGGGTAGGCTGTAGTTTTTATAAAGCGTCTTGCAGTGCGTTCTTCCTCAACAATAAATTCTGTAAGATTATGAATTATTTTGAGATTATAAGTACTGATTTGATTTATGTCGCTTTCAGTACTTAATAAAGAGGGAATGAGATATAAATTGCCTTTATTCATAGATTAAAATATGTTATATGTTTATTTAAGTAAAATTTAATTTTTTAATACAAAAACATAATGTGTTAACACTAAGAACACAATAAAATTATAACTTTGTGCTTAAGTATTTTATTGATAATAAATATGCTAAGCTGATATAAGTTTTATTGTTATTTTTGTAAGTTTTTTAAACAGCAAATTTATAAATATGTTATTAATAGCAGATAGTGGTTCAACAAAAACAGAATGGGCTTTGATAGTCAGCAGCGAAAAGGTCTTAGAAACCTGGTCGGCAGGTCTTAATCCCAATTATGTCAGTAGGAAAATAATTTATTCAGAGATAAAGAATAGTTTGCATAAATTTTTTATCAAAGAGGATGAAATTAGGGTTGGCAGCTTGCTTTCATTTGCAATTAACCCCGATATGGTAAAAAAAATATTTTTTTACGGTTCGGGTTGTGGAACTGAAAAAAATAAGTTAATAATTACTGATGTATTAAAAGAAATTTATAGTAAAGCTCTGATAAGTGTGAATACAGATTTACAGGGTGCTGCGAGAGCTTTGTTTAAAAATGATGAGGGAATAGCTTGTATTCTTGGAACTGGTTCAAATTCCTGTTATTATAGGGATGGAAATATTGTTAAGTCTGTACCTTCAGCAGGTTATATTCTTGGAGATGAGGGCAGCGGCTGTTATCAGGGGAAAAAATTACTTGCAGCCTGGTTAAAGGATAGTTTGCCAGTTGAAATAAAAAAACTCTTTGATGAGGAATTTAATTTAAGCAGGCAGCAAATAATTGAAAAGATATATAAAGAACCGCAAGCTAATCGTTTTTTCGCTTCTTTTTCGCCTTTTCTCTACAAAAATATAAAACATGAATTTGTTTATAATCTTATAAAAGAAGCCTTTGATATTTTTATAAGAGAATATGTTATGAGATATGATAATTTTCGAGTTCTAAAGGTAGGTTTTGTAGGTTCTGTAGCTTATCATTTCAGCGAGCTTTTAGAAAAGTCATTAATTGATGCAGAAATAATAAATTATAAAATATTAAGATACCCTATCCAGGAACTCGTTAATTATCATCAATAATTAATGTTTTTTCCTTAACTAAAAAATTCTAAAAATCATTTACCGCAAAGTCAATCGCAAAGAAACAAATAGTTCCCGCAGATAACGCAGATAATCGCAAAGAAATAAATAGTTCCCCCAGATAACGCAGATAAACGCAGAAAGTATCATAGAGAAAAAAAGGATTTTATACTTATTACGCAGAGTTTTTTCACTTCATATTTTTATTTAAAGGTGTTCAAGAGGTCACTTCGCTTAGTTAATAGAGAAGACGCAAAGTTACACTGAGATAAAATAAAGCAACTACTCAGCAGAGTTATTTGTTTGACTTTTAAATATTTAAACACTAAGAACACAAAGAACACACTAAGGACACAAAATAACACACTTTTGAAATACAATACATTGTGTTCTTTGTGACAATTTCTTTGTGAACCTTGTGTTAAAAATGTTTCTTTTAAAATATTATTAATAAGGCATTTAAAACTGCTGAGTAATTACAAAATAAATGATTTATAACCAAATTCAATATTATGGATGGACACTAATTAATGTTTATCTTTATTCCTTTGCCTGAATTTAGAAGAGGGTGAGCTATATCCATTATTTTTGCTTAAATTTTTATTAGTTTATGACATTTATGATAGATATTTATTATTAACTGATTTTTTGAAATTGTTTACTTTTGCCAAAAAATAAGAAAATGACAAAGATAAAAAGATTGGCACTTGTAGCCCACGACCATAAAAAGAAAGATTTAATTGAATGGGTTGAATATAACTATAAGAAATTACTAAAGCATAAAATAGTTTGTACAGGTACAACGGGTCGCCTTGTAGAGGCAGCCCTTTTAAACAAGAGCGGGCATACATCAAACCCAGATATATTAAAATTAAAGTCAGGTCCTCTTGGAGGCGACCAGCAACTTGGAGCTATGATAGTAGAGGGAAAAATAGATATAATTATTTTCTTTTGGGACCCAATGCAGCCGCAGCCCCACGATGTAGATGTTAAAGCTTTGCTTAGAGCCTCAGTATTGTATAATGTGCCAACTGCATGTAACCGTTCTACAGCGGACTTTATTATTTCTTCTGATTTGTTTAACGAAGAGTACAATCCTATAATTGAAGATTATAATAATTACATCAGCAGAAATGTTGATAATTTTTAATAGATATTGAAAAAGCAGGATAATATTGAGATAAAATCTGTATCGCAGTTTAGCAAGTCTTTTAAACGTTTTCGTAAGAATAATCTTGCAATAATAGCGATAATTTTCATATTATTAACTTTATTGTTAGCTATAACAGGTTATTTGATAACACCTGATAAAACGCCTTTTGCAAACCAGCAATTTCTTGAGATGTCAGCAAGATTGCCAGGCAGCAAATTTACAGTTCTAAAAGTCAGGAAGAATAACAAAGCTGAGAACCCCGGTTTAATAAAAAAAATGATTTTTGGCGAACCTGCTCTATATGATTATATTCCTATAAGTAATTTGAGCTTTAAAAATGATAGTGTTAAAGTAAACTTATATAAGGGAGAAAATTATAAATCAGACGAAAGTTTAAGTATAGCAGTGCATAATGTTGTTTATGCTATTAATGAAGATAGTTCTTCAGTGCTCAATAATAAAGAGGGAGTCTGTTTTACTGATATTAATAATATATCACATAAAATACCCTTAAAGGATTTAAAGGGGGAAATATTGAAAAAAAATGTAGTATCTAAACGATTTTTGATGGGAAGCGACCGTTTTGGGAGGGATATACTAAGTATGTTGATAATAGGTACAAGGGTGAGTTTGTCCGTAGGCTTTATATCAGTATTTATATCATTATTAATAGGTATAACTTTAGGGGCTGCAGCGGGATATTACAGGGGCAGAACTGATAATATTATAATGTGGTTAATCAATGTAGTATGGACTATACCGTCACTGTTACTTGTAATAGCCATATCTTTTGCATTAGGAAAGGGATTCTGGCAGGTTTTTGTTGCAGTAGGACTAACAATGTGGGTTGAAGTAGCGAGGGTTGTGCGAGGCCAGGTCTTAAGAATAAGGGAAAAAGAATTTATTGAAGCTGCAAGAGCCATAGGATTAAATGATTTTAGGATAATATTCAGGCATATTTTACCTAATATAACAGGAAGTATAATAGTGATTTCGG
>JAGODS010000173.1 GCA_017998135.1 Bacteroidales bacterium | reverse complement strand
GTGTCGTTTGTTTGCAGATTATTTGATTTATTGAATTATTCACATTTCGCTTTATCTCAATATCAGAATGATCAGACTACTATATTAATTATTTTTTTAGGTACAATAATTACCTTTTTCGGGCTTTTTCCTTCAAGCCATTTGGCTGAAAGCTCGTTGGCAAGTACTATTTTTTCTATATCCTGTATTGATAAATCAAGCTGTAATTCAAGATTAAAACGCATTTTTCCGTTGAAGGACACTGGATAGGAGAAGCTGTTTTCTTTAAGGTAATCCTCGTTGCAGGCGGGAAATTGGCTGTAAAGAACTGATTGGTGATTGCCTGCGGCACTCCATAATTCTTCGGCAAGGTGCGGGGCAAAAGGAGATATGAGTATTATTAAAGGCTCAAGTATTTCTCTTTTGTTGCATTTAAGTTCATTAAGTTCATTAACACAGATCATAAAATTGCTGACGGATGTATTAAACGAAAAGCGAAGTATATCGTCTTCAATTCTTTTGATTGTTCTATGCAGCAGTTTAAGTTCAGCGGCTGTAGCTTTTTCGTCAGAAAGGCTAAATTCATTTTGTTGGTTATGGTATAAACGCCAGAACTTGCGAATGAATCTGAACACACCTTCAATCCCATTGGTATCCCACGGTTTATGTTGCTCAATCGGACCAAGAAACATCTCGTACATTCTTAATGTATCAGCTCCGTATTTTTCTACCAGATCATCAGGATTAACAACGTTGAATTTAGATTTTGACATCTTCTCTATCTCAACGCCGCATATATATTTGCCGTTTTCAAGGATAAATTCGGCTTCAGCATACTCCTGCCGCCATTTTCTGAAGGCTTCTATATCCAAAATGTCATTATTGACGAGGCTTATGTCAACATTGAAAGCGATAACTTCATAATCTTTTTTAAGATTGAAGCTGACGAATTTATTTTTGCCTTTAAGCCTGTAAATTATGCTCGACCTGCCCTGTATCATCCCCTGATTGATTATTTTCTTAAAAGGTTCGTCTTTGCAACATAAATTCATATCAAAAAGGAACTTGTTCCAAAAGCGCGAGTAGATGAGATGACCTGTAGCATGTTCGGCACCGCCAATATATAAATCTACATTTTCCCAATAGTTATTGGCTTGGGGGCTAAAGTAATTGTCTTTATTATAAGGATCCATATATCGCAGGTAGTAGCCGCTTGAGCCAGCGAAGCCAGGCATAGTGTCGGTTTCAAGCTGGTAACCATCTCCGGTTATCCAGTTTTTAGCTCTTGCCAGGGGAGCTTCACCGTTTGTCGTAGGCAGAAAACTATCTATCTCAGGTAATTCCAGGGGTAAATCTTTTTCTGAAAGAGTATAGGGTATGCTCTCTTTATAATATATTGGAAAAGGTTCGCCCCAATATCTTTGTCTGCTGAAGATAGCGTCCCGCAATCTGTAATTAATTGTTCCATAACCGAGATTATCGCTCTCCAGGCGTTTATTCATTGTTTCTATTGCTGTGGGCACGTTAAGCCCGTTTAAAAAATCAGAGTTTATAAGCGTCCCTTCTTTAGCATCGTAAGATTGCTCAGTAATATCGCCGCCGCTGACTACTTTTTTTATTTTTATTTTGTAATGTTTTGCAAAAGCGTAATCTCTGCTGTCATGGGCGGGAACTGACATTATAGCACCTGTCCCGTAACCGGCTAATACATAATCGGCTATCCAGACGGGTATATCCTCGCCTGTGAACGGATGTATGCAATAGGCGCCTGTGAAAACGCCTGATATGCGGGTCTCTGCCTGCCTTTCACGCTCAGAACGTTTTTTACTTTCTTCAATATATTGTATTATAGCTGCCTTATGCTCTGCCGAAGCTATTTCCAATGCAAGTTTATGCTCAGGAGCAAGCACCATAAATGTGCAGCCGAAAAGTGTATCAGGGCGGGTAGTAAAGATTTCAAGACTGTCGTTGCGATTTTTTAATGCAAAATAAACAATCGCACCCTTTGACTTACCAATCCAGTTTTTCTGTATTTCTTTCAGGGATTCAGGCCAGTCTAACTTATCAAGTGAATTAAGCAAACGTTCGGCATAAGCGCTTACACGCAATAGCCATTGTTTCATTTTCTTGCGTTCAACAGGATGATTACCTCTTATGCTGTATCCTTCCTTCACCTCGTCATTAGCCAGCACTGTTCCCAGCTCCGGGCACCAATTGACAAGCGTCTCCGATTGATAAGCAAGTCTATAATTCATTAGAATATCTGACTTAGTCGCATTTGAAAAATTTTTCCATTCTTCTTTAGTGAATATTTTAGTTTGGGTGTCTGCGGCGTTTATTTCTGTATTACCGTTCTTTTCAAATTCGCTTAAAAGACTGTCTAATTTTTCCGCCTTATCTGTTTTTTTATTATACCAGCTATGAAAAAGCCTGATAAAGGTCCATTGTGTCCATTTATAATATTGAGGGTCGCTGGTGATTATTTCGCGGCTCCAGTCAAAGGAAAATCCTAACTTATCCAATTGTTCGCGGTAACGGGATATATTTTCTTTAGTTGTGATAGCTGGGTGTTTGCCGGTCTGTATTGCATATTGCTCGGCTGGTAAACCAAAAGAATCATAGCCCATAGGATGTAAGACATTATAACCTTTTAGTCTTTTATAGCGTGCGTAAATGTCAGAGGCTATATAACCCAGTGGATGACCCACGTGCAATCCCGCTCCAGAAGGATAGGGAAACATATCAAGTATGTAATATTTTGGCTTATCACTTTGGTTTTCTGTTTTATATATTTTATTGGTCTGCCAGTATTCCTGCCATTTCTTTTCAATTTCCGTAAAATTATAGTCCATATTTATTTTATTTATTAATCTGCAAAAGTAGAAAACTTACATAAACTTTTGGCTCTGTATTTGTAAATTACTGCTTTTTTTAAGGTTATCAGAGCTTCACAAACTTTTTGATATATATGTTATTTTTCTCTGTTAGCTTGAGGAAATAAACTCCGGGCTTTAATTTTTCTATATTAAGTGAAGGTTTTTTTATTCCCGGCAGAATATTTGTTTTATTCATTAATTGATTGTTAATATCATAAACAGCAAGTTCGTATTGACAGCTTAGATCCGGAAGGCTTAATTTTATTTCTTTTGCAGCAGGGATGGGACTGATAGCAAAGTCAGCAGGTTTTGATATTTTCCCCGGGAGGCTAACAGCTTTAACTGTTATTCTGATTGTGTCAGTGTCGGAGCAGCCCGCTGAATTGGTTATTTTTACTATATATTCTGAAGTAGCAAGGGGCGAAAGAACCGGATTTTCTATATGCGGATTATTAAGACCATCAGTTGGAAACCATTCATAGACATTTTCATCTGTAAACTTTAATATTGTGCCTTGGGCACCCGCTGCATAACCCCTTTTCCCGTCTGTGAAAAATATTTTACTTATCGTTTTGTCAGTTCCACTTTCCTGCTCTATCCATTGCTTTCCGCTGTCTGTAGTCTTTAGTATTGTACCTTTTGCACCTGCTGCATAGCCTATTTTTTTATTAATAAAGTGTATTCTGTTTAAATGATTATTTACCGGGCTGGCTGATTGTTTCCAGTGCCTCCCGCCGTCTTCTGTTTTAAGAATTGAACCCCATTCGCCGCAGGCGTAACCGTTAAGGCTATCGGTAAAATACAGGGATTTAATTGTGTATGAAATACCACTTTGCTGCTCTGTCCAGTTAATTCCGCCGTCTGTTGTTTTTATTATTTTGCCTGCTGCACCGCCTGCCCAACCTCTTTGAGTTGTTATGAAAAATATACTGAATAAATCGCCTGAGCTTTGATTTGTTGGATTTTCCCATTTGATGCCGCCGTCGGTTGTCTTTATTATTGCCCCTGCATAGCCTGCCGCGTAACCTGTATCTTTAACAGGGAAACTTATGGAGTTCCAGATGAAGTTGGTTGTTGTCTGGTTTTTCCATTTTTCGCCACCGTCAATTGTCTTTAATAGTATAGTGTTAGATCCCGCTATATAGCCGGTGTCTTTGCTTGTAAAAGCTATTGAATTTAGTATCTGGTTAGTGCCGCTGTTTATTTTACTCCATTTTTCTCCACCATCTATTGTCTTAAGTATAACACCGTTTTCACCGGCTGCAATTCCGTTAAGACTATCTGTAAATATTATTGATGTAAGTGAATCTTTATCCTCAACCCGCAGTCTTTTCCAATAGTTGTTTGATGAAGCCTGTAACTGGACGATACTGTTGGAATCAACCTCTATGTCAGTCCCGGCATCTGCTATGAGCGGATTTACATAAACAGTCAGAGAATCGGCGCTAAAGCAATACATTCTGTTGTGCGTAATTATTACTTTATACTCGGTTGTTACTTTAGGACTTGCTATAGGCTCTGCTGATGTGGGGTCATCAAGGCTTTCTGCGGGAGTCCAACTGTAGTTCAAATCAGTATAACCAAAACAGACACGTACCGTATCTTTTCTTTTAATAAAATTCTTAAGCGAGTCCCCATTTTCCTGGCTTATCATTATAACAGGTATTGTTATTGCAGATGAACTATCACCTGCCGACATATTTTCAATAATATTTCCGGCTTTATTATTTACAATGATTACGCCGATAGCTCCGGCAGTTTGAGCTCTATAAGCCTTCAGGCTAAAATTACATCCGCCGCGGTCAATCAATGCAATGTAATTCTTTAGTGTGTCAATCGGGTACGAAGCTTCTCCGCAGCCTGTAAATAAAGAATCCTTATCCATAATATACTTTAGCTCTCCTATAAATTTTTCTGCATAATAGTTCTTGCCAAACTCTGCAAATCCTATTTTAAAATGCGAAAATATTGGCATATTGATTTGTAAAAGCGCTTCATCTTCTAAGTCGCTTATTACCTGAAGGCGTGTTGATCCACCGCAGGTAATCCTTTTGTCTTCGCCCGCCTTAGCGCTGCATTGACCTTTAATTTCTCCGTTTATTATAATAAAAATAATAAAAATACTTATTTCAAACAGTTGTTTTAATTTTTTCATCTTTTATTTTATTAGTTATTTTATTAGGCAAATATCAGTATTTTAATTAAATAAATAGATATAGTAATGTTCTTATAAAAGGCAATATTAATAATTTTCTTCAAATTATTTACTGGTTTAAAAAAATAATATAATTTTGCACCTTCAAATTTTGTCCGATGGTGTAATTGGCAACACGACTGACTCTGGATCAGTAGAGTCCAGGTTCGACCCCTGGTCGGACAACTAAACGTATATTAATTTATACTTATTTAGAAACTAAAAGCCTTAAAATTAACGTTTTAAGGCTTTTTTTATTTTTAAACTAATCTAAAAAACAACAAATAATTATCAATTTTTTTATACCCTATTTATACCCGTTATTTTTGGGTATAAAAAATTTATTAATTTTGCACCCTAAATTATAATAAACAAATACAAATAATTATGAGTGTTACAAAAAAAGTTAAATATATTCCTGAATATAACAGAAAAAAAACCGCACTAAATAAAGAACAAACCGCATTAATACAAATTAGAATATACCAAGAGGGGAAACAGCGTTTTTTAAGCACAGGCATTTATATAAAGCCTGACCAATGGGACAATAAAAATAAAATTATCAAAAATAACACACCTAATTATATTTATCTTAACCAACAAATCAATAGCGTCCTAAACGTTAAAAAAAAGAGAGTTAAATTTTAAAAATGAAATTTATCTTTGTAGCTTTAAAATAATTTTCATTTTTTATGATAAATATAACTTTATTTTCCCAAATCATATCA
>JAGODS010000172.1 GCA_017998135.1 Bacteroidales bacterium | reverse complement strand
AAGATAAACGGTTAATATAAAAAAAGGGAGCAAAATAACACCTAAAATATTATTGTGTATAAAAATAAGAAGTAAATAATTATAACTCACATTTTTAGTTTTAAATATTACTGCTGATGTGTTTACAAATAAAATTGTTAATAAATAAAAGGAAACAACAATAAAAAGAATTAAAAAGAAATTTATTAAATCATTAGCTTTTGGAAAAATATTTACTCCCCAATATTTATTAATAATAAATAACATCAGACTAATAGTAAAAAAATATAGAAAAGTTAGAAATAGATTAAGAAATTCATTTGTAACGAATCCTTCTCTTGTAAGCTGATTAATATAGCGGTTATTAAAAAAAGATTTAAAAATCAGCTTTAATCTTTTATTATGGTGATAACTAACTAAGGATAAAATACAATAACAAATAAGAAAAACTATTGTAGCGAGGTCATTATCAGGTTTAGTTATATATTTGAAAACTATATCAACAGAAAGTAAATTTAGTAAAAAAACGAACAACATAGAGATTAAAAAAATTATTTATCAATATAAAAAACAGAACCAGTCAGAGCAAGCTTAGTATTTTGAAAAGTTAAAAGAGCTTCGTCTAAAAAAAATGAAATTTCTTCAAAAGAATATCTACCTGAAAAATGTCCTACTATTAAATTTTTAACAGCAGCCATTGAAGCTATAGTAGCAGCATCTGTAGTTGTACTATGTCCTTTTTCTTTAGCGAGTTCCTTATGTTTATTTAAAAAGGTAGACTCAAAATAAAGCAAATCAACCCCTTTAATATAATCAACAATAGATAAATGAAAGGCGGTATCGGAACAATAAGCATAAGACCTCTGTAAAGGAGTTGTTAGAGTAATTTCGTTATTTCTATATAATTTCCCATTTTTATTAATATAATCAAAGCCTCGTTTAATATCTTTCATAGCATTAAAATCAGGACTTTCAATTTCAAGAAAAGATTTTGAAATATTTTTCTCTGTATTTTTTTCTTTAAATAAAAAACCATAAGTTTCAATCCTGTGAAAAAGAGGAAAGGCTTCAATTATAATTTTATCATTTTCAAAAATAATAGCTTTATCAGTAGTATTAATTATATGAAATTTAAGAGGATATAACAAATTGCATCCTGCTGCTTTTAATTGCAAATTTATAATCTCTTCTAATCCATTTGGAGCATAAATATTAAGTTCTTTTTCTCTTCTTAAAAGATGATATGTAAATAATAACCCTGTTAAACCAAGATAGTGGTCTCCGTGAAGATGACTAATAAAAATATTATTAATCCTGCTAAATCTGATATTATATTTTGAAAACTGCATTTGAGTACCTTCTCCACAATCAAGCAAAAAAAGTTCATCTTTAATATCAACTAACTGGGCACTGGTATTCTTATCAGCTTTTGGAGCTGCAGAAAAACAGCCTAAAATAAATACAGAAAATTTCATAATAAAGTTCAATTACTGAAAAGTCAACATTTTCTAAGAACCATCAAGCCATCTCTAACAGGAAGAAAAAGATTTTGCACCCGTCTATCGTTATGCACAAAATTATTAAACTCAATAATAGCTTTAGTATCATTATCGGAGTACTGATATTCATTTAAAACCTTGGCATCCCAGAAAACATTATCAGCAAGGATAAAAGCGCCAATATTAATTTTATCAATAACAAGATTATAATAATTAAGATAATTCTCTTTGTCTGCATCAATAAAGACCAAATCAAATTGTATATTAAGCTGAGGAATAATATTTACCGCATCACCTATATATAATTTTGCTTTATCAGAAATACCGGCAAGTTTAAAATATTTAAGAATAATGTCTTCATTTTCTTCATTGATTTCAATAGTGTGAATAAGCCCTCCCTCCTTCAAGCCCTTACTAAGACAAATAGCTGAATAACCTGTAAAAGTACCAATCTCAAGAATATTTAATGGTTTTATCATTAAGCTGATGAACTCAAGCAATTTACCCTGATAAGAGCCTGAGAGCATTCTTGGCATTAAAGTTTTTAAATAAGTCTCCCTTTCAAGAGAATTTAAAATCGTAGATATTGGTTCAGAAAATTTTTTTGCATAATTTATCATATCACCAAAACTCATAATATCAATGTTTTAAAAAAAATAAATAGTTATGTTTAAAAAAAAATAAAAAAAAGTTTGTTAGCATAATAAAAATATATATATCTTTACACCCTGAAAATTTATAATTTTATTAATTAAAAATCTATTTTTTATGAAAAAGTTATTTTTTATTTTTTTAAGCATTTTATTCAGTAATTTAGGGTTTTCTCAAAGTTTATCACCTGAGGTAATCTCATCAGCAGGTGATTTTTTTTCAGGTGCAAATATAACATTAAGTTGGACATTAGGCGAACCTGTAATAGAAACGTTTTCATCGCAGGATGGACAAATAGTTCTTACACAGGGTTTCCAGCAACCTGAAGCAACAACCGAACCGGGTGGATTTAAAATAGAAGGCTTTTTATATTATGCTTACAAGGGCGGAAATAAAGCTATGCCGAATATTAAAATATATCTTCTTAATTCAGAAAATAAAAAAGCAGATTCAGCTATTACGGCAGCTAATGGCGCTTATACATTTAATAATGTAGTAAATGGGATTTATAAATTAACTCCCTATATAACACTTGCTACTAAAAATGCATGGGATCCTGTTGATGCTTTATGGGTTTTAAGAAATTATATACAAATATTAAAACTGCAACCATTCAGGTTAAAAGCATCCGATGTTGCACCAAAAGTTGGCACTTACGACCCTGTAGATGCTTTGTTTATTCAAAGAAGATATATTAGTATTATTAAGAAATTTGCTCAGGGCGATTGGCTAACCGAAACACCATCAGTAACTGTTAACAATGGAAACATATCTCAAAATATTTTAGCTCTTGCTTATGGGGACGTTGCAGCAGACTGGAAAGCCTTTGGTTCTAAAAAAATTAATCAAAACGTATTTTTCATTAATAATGATGTAATTTTAACATCTAATAATTCAATAATTGAAATACCTGTTAAGGTAAACAGAAATTTAGATTTGGGTGCTTTGGGACTATATATTAAATACCCTTCTGATATGCTTACTATAAAAGATATAACTTCAGAACTCCCGGGTTTAATTTATAATGTTACACCTGAAGATATTAGAATTTCATGGGCTAATAGCAGTGATATTTCAAAAACTTTCAATAATAATGAAATACTACTTAAAATAAAAGTGCTTGTTAACAATATTAATTCCGATATTACATTACAGCCTGGTATAGAAAGTGTATTAGCTAATAATGAAGGGGAAGTTTATAATAATGAATTCATTAATATACCCAAGATTTCAACAGAAAGCAATTTAAGTGGTAATTATTTGGGTCAAAACATTCCTAATCCTTTCAGAATTAATACTGAAATAGATTTTTTAAATGCAGAAGATGCTAATGTTAATATTACTGTATATAACCTCTTAGGGAAAAAAATAGCTGAAATTGTAAATGGTCAATTAACAGCAGGATATCATAAAATTAGTTTTGATGGCAGTAATTTAGCTGAAGGTGTTTATTTATACAAGATGACTGTAAAAAATGCACAAAGTGAATATATAAAGACAAGATTAATGGTAATATCTCAATAAATTAACTTTTTCAATAATTTAAAGCCGGGAGTTCAAACACCTCGGCTTTTTTTTTATTTAATTCATTTAAATGACAGGAAATTTATTTGGAAAAGCCTTGAGCTTAAGTAGCTTTGGAGAATCACACGGAATTGCAATTGGTGGTATGATTGATGGATACCCGTCAAATATATATATAGACTTAAATTTTATTCAGAAAGAGTTAAACAGACGCCGCCCGGGACAATCTGAAATTGCTTCTCCAAGACAAGAGAAGGATAAAGTTGAATTCTTATCGGGTATATTTGAAGGCAAAACAACCGGGACGCCTATAGGTTTTATAATTAAAAACTTAAATCAACACTCTACAGACTATGATGATATTAGAGAGATATTCAGACCTTCCTCGGCTGATTATACTTATAAATATAAATATTCTATAAGAGACCATCGTGGTGGTGGCAGAGCTTCTGCAAGAGAGACTGCAATTCGCGTAGTAGCAGGTGCTTTGGCTAAGATTTTATTAAAAAAATATAAAATAAAGCTAAACGCATTTACTTCTCAAATAGGAAATATTAAATTAGATAAAAATTATAAAAATTTAGATTTAACGAAAATAGAAAATAACATAGTAAGATGTCCTGATGATAAGATAGCTAATAAAATGATAAAGTTCTTAGAAAATATTTCTCTTGAAAAAGACAGTATTGGAGGTATAGTAAATTGTGTTATTAAAAATGTTCCTGTTGGATTAGGTGAGCCTGTATATGATAAATTACAGGCTGATTTAGCAAAAGCGATGTTTAGTATTAATGCAGTTAAGGGTTTTGATTATGGTATAGGCTTTGATGGTGTCGGATTAAAAGGCTCTGAGCAAAATGATTCTTTTATCTATCATAATAAAAAAATAAAAACATTAACTAATAACTCCGGAGGAATACAGGGGGGAATTAGCAATGGAGAAGATATATATTTCAGAGTACTGTTTAAACCTACATCATCAATAGGAATAAAACAGGAGACCATAGACATAAATAAGAAAAAGAAAGAAATAGAAATAAAGGGACGACACGATGTATGTATAGTACCTCGGGCTATTCCTATTGTTGAAGCAATGGCTGCCTTTACAATTGCAGATCATTTATTAAGAACAAAGAAATGATTTATAACTACTTAGTACTGGTATTTGGTACTTAGTACTTGGTACTTAGTACTTAGTACTTAGTACCTGGTATTTAATTTTATATATTGTAAAAACCTTATAAACCTTAGAACTAGCATTTGGTACTTTGTACTTAGTATCTTTAACATTCAACATTTAACATTCAACATTCAACATTCAACATTCAACATTCAACATTCAACATTCAACATTAAACATTAAACATTAAACATTAAACATTAAACATTAAACATTAAACATTCAACATCTTAGTACTTAGTATCTTTAACATTCAACATTTAACATTCAACATTCAACATCTTGGTACTTAGTACTTAGTATCTGGTATTTAATCTATCTTGTTACTGCCTTATTTTTCCAGTTTCCTTTATAATAGTATATTATACTAAAAACCATTCCTATTGCCCACGCCATTGGAATGCTCCACCATACACCGTCAACTCCAATTCTTGCAGATAGAAACCAGGATAAGGGTATCCTTATGACCCAGAGAGAGAAAAGAGTAATAAACATTGGTATTAGAGTATCACCAGCTCCCCTGAACAAACCATTCATAACCAGCAATGTAGAAAACATAATATAAAAGGAACACACAATAATAAGATAATGTGCTCCTATTTTTATAATGTTCGCATCGTTTGTAAATAAAGCCATAAGAGGAAACCTGAACAAGACTGTAAGTAACGTTATTGAAAGAGATATAATAGCGGTGATTATTAGAGTAGCAAATAAGCCTTTTTTTATTCTTTCCTGCTTATTTGCACCTATATTTTGTCCGATAAAAGCTGTTAGAGCAAATGAAAAATTCATAGCAGGAAGTGAGGCGAATGCGTCTATCCTCCCTGCTGCTGTATAGGCAGCAACTGCATCAGTACCGAAATTATTAACAAAGCGAAGCAAAGCTATCATCCCAAAAGCTACAAAACTTTGCTGAAGCCCATTAGGTAAACCTATTCTTACAATTTCTTTTAAAATAGT
>JAGODS010000171.1 GCA_017998135.1 Bacteroidales bacterium | reverse complement strand
AAGAACAGAAAAAGAATGCAAATAATTTATTAATAATTAATAGTTATAATTATGAACACAAGAACAGAAAAAGACACGATGGGCGAAATAGCTGTTCCTTCAGAAAAGTACTGGGGAGCACAGACTCAAAGGTCTAAAGAAAATTTTAAAATCGGCGATGGCAGGATGCCGATAGAGATAATCAGAGCTTTTGCTATCCTAAAAAAAGCAGCAGCTCTGGCAAATATGGAATTAAAAGTATTAAGCGAAGAAAAAACTAAGTTAATAGCAACGGTCTGCGACGAAATACTTGCAGGTAAACTGGACGAAGAATTTCCACTTGTAGTCTGGCAGACCGGCTCCGGCACACAGTCAAATATGAACCTTAACGAAGTAATAGCAAACCGGGCTCACGTTATAAATGGCGGTAAATTAGGCGAAAAGACTATCATACACCCGAATGATGACGCTAATAAATCACAATCGTCAAATGACACTTTCCCAACTGCAATGAATATTTCAGCATACAAAATGCTTGTTGAAACTACTATACCAGGTTTGGAATTATTACATAATACTTTAAAAGCAAAAGCTAATTCATTTAAAGACATAGTAAAAATAGGCAGGACGCACCTGATGGACGCTACACCACTGACATTGGGACAGGAATTTTCAGGTTATGCTGCCCAGCTCGAATATGGAATAAAGGCTTTAAAAAATACATTGCCTCATCTTGCTGAACTTGCTTTAGGAGGCACTGCTGTTGGAACAGGCATAAATACACCCAAAACTTATGATAAAGTAGTTGCAAGAATAATAGCTGAACTTACAGGTTTGCCTTTTGTAACGGCACCCAACAAATTTGAATCTTTATCTGCTCACGATGCAATAGTAGAAAGCTCAGGAGCCTTAAAAATGATAGCTATCAGCCTGATGAAAATCGCTAATGATATAAGATTGCTCGGCTCAGGTCCCCGTTGTGGTATAGGTGAATTACAGTTGCCTGAAAATGAACCCGGTTCTTCTATAATGCCGGGGAAAGTTAACCCGACACAGTGTGAAGCGATGACAATGGTTTGCGCTCAGGTTATAGGCAATGATGCTGCTATAAATATAGGCGGAATGAACGGTCATTTCCAGTTGAACGTCTTTAAACCAGTGATAATCTATAATTTTCTAATGGCAGCAAGATTGTTAGGTGATGCCTGTGTATCCTTTAATAATAATTGTGTTAAAGGTATTGAAGCTAATCTGGAAACAATAAAATATAATTTAGAAAACTCCCTTATGTTAGTTACAGCTTTAAATACTCATATAGGTTATGAAAATGCAGCAAAAATAGCTAAGAAAGCTCATAAAGAAAACAAAACACTAAGACAAACTGCTTTAGAACTTGGATTAGTAACAGATGAACAGTTTACTGAATGGGTACAACCCGGAAAGATGATTTAATATAACTAATTTTTAAGGACAACTCTAAAAAACTCATTTTTTGTAACTACTCAGCAGCCGATTAAATACCAGGTACTAAGTACTAAGTACCAATTTCAAAACATACATAATTTTATTTTTATTTTTTTACCTTAGTATAAAACTTGTTCCCTTATATATCAAGCTTATTATACTACAAACGGATTAAATGTTTCACATTTGCAAAATGTGAACTAAGCGAAGCGATCTCATAAGCACTTTTGAAGAGATTTATGATTGCGCATAAACATTTATAATCAATAAATTATGAATATATAAAATTTAAATTTTAAACCGTGCATAGTATAGTTTATTTTGAATACTAAATACCCAATACCAGATACTAAGTACCAGTTTCATTTCTTATACTAAGATTAATAAGGTTTTAATAATACAATAATACAAAAACACAATAACTTAACTTTAGTGTGGTTATAAAAAAAAATAAAATAATCTCTTCAAAACATATTATTTTATATAAATTTGCGTTTTCAATTTTTTAAATTTACATTAATGAAACATAAAAAATTTTTATTATTAGGATTATTAATCCTGTTTGTATTAAGAACTGGGTATAGCCAGCAATTAGACCTAAACTCCAAAGTAGAAATAGATCCGAAAATAAAAATCGGAAAATTAGACAATGGTTTAACTTATTATATCAGACAAAATCACAAGCCTGAGAAACGAGTTGAGTTAAGGCTTGCAATAAAAGCTGGTTCTATAAATGAAACCGACTTACAACAGGGGTTAGCTCATTTTGTTGAGCACATGGCATTTAACGGTTCTAAAAATTTCAAGAAAAACGAACTTGTTGATATACTTGAAAAGATGGGTATTAAATTCGGTGCTGAACTTAATGCCTATACAAGTTTTAATGAAACAGTTTATATGCTGACTGTGCCAACTGACAAACCTGAAATATTAGAAAAAAGTTTTCTTGTTCTTGAAGATTGGGCGAACAATCTGAGTTTGGAAGATAAAGAGATAGATAAAGAACGAGGAGTAATTACAGAAGAATGGCGATTAGGCTTGGGCGCAGATGACAGAATGATGAAGAAATATTTCCCTGTCTTACTAAAAGGTTCTAAATATGCTGATAGGATGCCCATCGGGAAAATTGATGTGATAAAAAACTTCAAGTATGAAACCTTACGTTCCTTCTATCGTGACTGGTATAGACCTAATTTGTCTGCAGTAATCGTAGTTGGAGATTTAGAGCCTACTTATGCTGAAGAACAAATAAAGAAACACTTTGCAGGAATTAAAAATCCTGAAAATCAAAGACCTGTTGAAACTTATATTATACCTGACAATAAAGAACCTTTAGTAGCAATTACTACTGACCCTGAAGCCACTGAAAGCGGTTTAAGTATATTTTACAAACATCCCAAATTAGCTGAAAACACCATAGCCGACTACAGAAAAAGATATATATTACTAAATCTTTTCACAGATATGCTCAATAAGAGATTGCAGGAAATCGCCGAAAAGCCCGAATGTCCTTATATATATGCTTACGGTTCTTATGGTGATTTTTTAGCAAGAGATAAAGATGCTTACACTCTTGGAGTCGCCTCAAAAGACAATCAAATGTTAGAAGCCTTTGATGTTTTGCTTTCTGAAAATGAACGCGTAAGACGCTTCGGTTTTACCCAGACTGAGTTAGAACGGTCAAAAGCAGACCTTTTAAGCGGTTTTGAGAGGGCTGCCAAAGAAGCCGATAAAACAGAATCATCAAGATTTGCTAACGAGTATATAAGACACTTTCTTGACAATGAATCTATACCAGGAATTGAAAACGAATTGAAATATACTAAATCCTTATTACCAGGTATTAATATCGAAGAAATTAATAAACTCGCATCCCAACTGATAACTGATAATAATATTGGCTTAGCTGTAACTGCACCTGAGAAAAAGGATATTATTATACCTACTGAAAAACAAATACTTGATATAATTCAAAAAGTAAAAACCAAAGAATTAACAGCTTATATTGACAATGTATCTAACGAACCGCTCATAAAATCCAAACCCGCTGGGAGCAAAGTAATTTCTAAAAAAGAAAACAAAGAGTTTGATTATACAGAATTAACTTTTGCTAATGGAGTAAAAGTAATTTTAAAATCTACAGATTTTAAAAATGATGAAATCTTATTTTCAGGTTACAGTTTAGGCGGAACTTCATTATATCCTGACAAAGACCTCCTATCAGCTAGTTTTGCTGCTTCTATAATTACAGATGGCGGCATAGGCAATTTTGATAAAACACAATTAGATAAAAAATTAGCAGGCAAAATAGTAAGAATAAATCCATATATCTCAGATTTAAGAGAAGGATTCTCTGGAAATGCGAGCCCTAAAGATTTTGAAACGCTACTGCAATTAACCTGGCTTTATTTTAAAGAACCTCGCAAAGACACAACAGCTTATAAAGCATTTATTTCTAAAACCAAAAATCAATTAAAATTTATAGGCTCCAGCCCACAGATGGTTTTTATTGATACTATTATGAAAATTATTTCTTCTAATAGCCCAAGAACTATTACCAATCTTACTTTATTGAAAAAGATGGACCAGATAAACCTTGATGTTTGCTATAAAATCTTTAAAGAAAGATTTGCTGATGGCAGCGATTTCAACTTTTTTATTGTAGGCAATTTCAAAACAGATACCCTCATTCCGATGCTTGAGACCTATTTAGGTGGTTTACCATCTAAAAAAAGCCGCGAAAACTGGAAAAATGTAGAGCCTAAATTTCCTGCAGGCAAGAACGAACTGACAGTATATAAAGGTTTAGAGCCACAAAGTATGGTTGCTATTGCTATGAAAGGCAAATTTGAATGGTCTTATAAAAATATAGTTGTTATGAATATGCTTTCCAGTGTTTTGGATATTAAATTAAGAGAAAAAATACGCGAGGATAAAGGCGGTACTTATGGTCTATCAGTTCAGTTTGATACTGAATTGTATCCCGAACCCTCCTTTACCGATTTCTTCTTTTGGGGCTGCTCTCCAAAGAATACAGATAAACTTTCTAAAATAGTTTTTAAAGAAATTAAAAAAATCAAAAAATCAGGTCCTGAAAAAGTAAATGTTGATAAAGTTAAAGAAAATCTTTGCAGAGAAAGAGAAGTTAATTTTAAAAAGAATAATTTCTGGTTAAGCAGACTTGAAAACTATTATTTTATGAATATTAATTTATTATCACTTGAAGCTTATAAAGATATAGTTAACAGTATTAATGCTGATGAAATCAAAAAAGCTGCCAATGACTACATCCCACTTGATAATTTAGTAAGGGTAGTACTTAAACCCGAAAAGAAAAAATAAAAGTATAATATATTCAACCCTAACAGGTTTAATAAACCTGTTAGGGTTTTTTGTTTAAAAAATTATACCCCCACTCTAAAATTTATCTCTGTGAGCTGATGCCTTTGTTGTAAAGTTTTTATATTTTTTATGCGTAAAAAGTTATTTACCAAAAAAACTCTTTATTTTTCCAATTATATAATATAAATCAGATTTGACAGGCATAAAATCTATTAAGCCTGATTTGGTAATATTCTTATATACAAGCAACTGGAAAATAAATGAACAAAAATAAGATACAGAAGCAGTAAATGCTGCACCTGTCAATGCATAACGCGGTATAAGTATTAATCCCACTCCTAAAGTTACAGCTAAACCTATTGCCGAACCTATTGTATTATAATGATGCCTGCCCGTACCTGAAAAATAATGACTGAACATTGAATTTACAGCCACTGCAAGAATACCAGGACTCATATATAGCAACACAAACCTCGCATCGCCAAATTCCCTCCCAAATACTGAGATAAAAAAGGCTTCAGGTAATAATAATAATGGTATTAATAAGAGCAGAGTAGAAAAAAATGTAATTTTAACAAGCTTATTAGTAAAATTTTTTATATAAAGCTTATCCTTAGTATTTGAAATTTTTGAATATTGCACAGTAGCGGCACTTTTTGAGAGCAGCCACAAACCCTCTGAAAGCTGAACTCCTAAAGTAAATATTCCGAGTAATACTTTGCCCTGATAAAAATCAATTATATAATAAGCGAGCCGGTAATTGAGCAACTGCAATATATTACTAAGTTGAACAAAACCTCCATAACGTATGATACTGCCTGCTGTTTTCAATAGATTTTCTATCCTGAAGTCTTTTATTTCTTTTACAAGATAAATAAAACTAAAAATAAAAGCTACTGAATAAGAAACATATAAAGAATAAATATAAATATCTATATGCCTCTGACCAACAAACAAAAGCATAATCCAAAGAAATAACAACTGCATAATCACCTGTAAGAGTGTAATAA
>JAGODS010000170.1 GCA_017998135.1 Bacteroidales bacterium | reverse complement strand
ATTATATATTATTCTATCTTATTTAATATGTTTATTTTAGCTATTATTAATAAGGTCTTATCTTTTATTAATATTTTAATATTGAAAATTATGTTATTATTTATATTTATCAATAATTACATATTATTTATTAATCTTATATTATTACTTAATATACTTTTAATTAAATTAAATATTATAAATATAATGCTAAGCAATATTATAATACCGGTATCTGAGTACTTCGCCTCAGGCTATTAGTTATTTTTAAATATACTTCTATGTTTTATATTAATAATATTCACTGAGGATTTATATAATTTTGACTATGGTTCAGATAAATATTAATTCGCAAAAGATATTTTACTTAATTCCCTCCTGCTTAATATAATGATAAACATTATATTTTTTAAAACTCTTATAACTTTCTTTATCTTTTTAATTATTGTTCTTTACTTGTTAAAATATTAATCAAATTAAAAAAGTAAAATTTATTTTGAATTTTATTCAGTGATGATTATTTCAGAACTAATTTCTACAAAAATATTAATTTTGTGCCTTAAAAATTATACCAGAACTATGCCAAAAAATACAGGTTTAATAAGAAAAATTCTGCATTATTTCAACCTTGACAGTGAATTAGAAGACATTGAAATTATACATAAGAATATTGAAAAAGATATAGTTTTCAGAGGCACTAATCTTTGGATACTTATGTTTGCCATCATCGTCGCTTCCGTTGGTTTGAATATGAATTCAACCGCTGTAATAATTGGAGCTATGCTTATCTCACCGCTTATGGGACCTATCAATGGAATGGGTTATAGCATCGCCACTTATAATTTCCCTCTCTTCAGACAAGCAGTCAAAAATTTTAGTTTTGCTGTAGCAGCAAGTATAGTCGCATCAACCGCTTATTTCGCAATAAGCCCCGTTTCAACAGCTCATTCCGAACTTTTAGCAAGAACTAGCCCTACAATATACGACGTATTAATAGCTACCTTCGGCGGTTTGGCAGGCATTGTTGCAATTAGCAGCAAACAAAAAGGCAATGTCATTCCGGGTGTCGCTATCGCTACAGCTCTTATGCCCCCGCTCTGTACCGCAGGATACGGTCTGGCTACTGCTCAATTCGCATATTTCTTCGGCGCAATATATCTCTTTACTATTAATACGGTTTTTATCGCTTTAGCCTCTCTGATTATCTGCCAGATTCACAAATTCCCAATCAGAGCACATATTACAAATGCTGCTAAAGCAAAAATCAACAGATGGATTTCTTTAATTATTGTTATTACAATCATCCCAAGTATATATTTTGGATATGCACTTGTTATTAAAGAAAAATTTATTGATAATGCCAATAACTTTGTTAAATCAGTCAATATTTATGAAGGGAATTTCTTAATCAAAAACGAGATCGACCCTAATAACAGAAGCATTACTCTTTATTTTGCTGGAAATACTCTTAGCGATCCTCAAAAAGAAGCTATTCTTGAAAAAGGAAGCGTTTTTTCGCTTAACAAATCCAAAATTATCATTAAACAAGGGTTTTCTCTTGATTTAAATAAAATTTCTGAAACCCAAAATCTTAAAACCGAAATTTCAAGACTTAATTTACTGCTTAAATCTACTAAACTTAAAATTGACAGTATCGCTGACAGACCTTTTATCGGAAAACAATTATTAAACGAAATTACACCTCTTTATCCGCAAATTATTAAATGTTCTTTTTCAGAATCTATAGTTTTTAACAGAGAAACTAATTCACAGGAAAAACAAAATATCGTTATTTTTAATATCAGAGATTATAAAATATCCGATGATGACAAAAATAAAATCAATCTATGGCTTAAATCAAGACTCAAATGCAATAATATTGTTGTTTTATTTGATTATTAATTTTCTTTATTAATCCGTAATATAGTTCAGGACTACAAACGAAATATTGCTGAAAGCTAACAGGTTTTAAAAACCTGTTAACTTTTAATATAAACTTTTTATAAACATTTATAATGAATAAACATGCTCTTATTTCAGCTCATAACCTTATCAAACCCTTTATACACAATACACCTGTCTTAACAAGCGAATATTTCAATTCAATAACTCAAAGCCAACTCTTTTTTAAGTGTGAAAATTTCCAAAAAACAGGGTCATTTAAAATCAGAGGCGCTACCAATGCTGTCTTAAACTTATCTCCTGAACAAAAACAAAATGGAATAGTAACCCATTCATCCGGTAATTTTGCACAGGCTCTCGCACTTGCTGCCAAAATCAATAATATTAAAGCATATATAGTTATGCCCGAAAACAGCTTAAACTCTAAATTAGAAGCTGTCAAGTCTTATGGAGCACAGATATTGAAATGCAAACCCACAATTGCAGACAGGGAAAAAACTGCCGATAAACTTATATCTGCTCATAATGCAGCTTTTATTCATCCGTATAACGACAAAAATATAATAGCTGGACATGCGACAGCTACAATAGAATTACTTGAAACATATCCAGACCTTGAATATATCATTGCCCCTGTTGGCGGCGGCGGATTAATCTCGGGAACTGCACTTGCTGCTTATTATTTCGGCAACAATTGTAAAGTAATAGGAGCCGAACCATTAGAAGCCGACGACGCTTACCGCTCTTTAATCAGCGGTAAAATAGAAATTAACAAAACTCCTAATAATACTATTGCAGACGGATTAAGAACTAATCTCGGTGATATTACATTCAATTTTATCCGCAAATATGTCCAAAGCATTATCAGAATTAGCGAAATAGAAATTATAACTGCAATGCAGTTAGTTTACGAAAGGATGAAAATAATAATAGAACCTTCCTCAGCCGTTGCAGTGGCTGCCGCTGTTAAATATAAATTTAATTCTAATTCCAAAGTTGGCATAATAATTTCAGGAGGCAATGCTGACCTTTCATTATACTTTAACAATATCAAAAAAGAACAATATTGATGAATGCTTAATTAAATATTAAAAATCAAGAAAACCTATTAAGTTTAAAATATACATAAAATCAAACAATTATAAATAAATATCAAATAAAAAAACAAAATAATATATCAAATAGCAGATTTTTTATAATTTTGCACTCCCAAAAAAAATGGAGAGATGGGTGAGTGGCTGAAACCAACAGTTTGCTAAACTGTCGTATCTGGAAACGGGTACCGGGGGTTCGAATCCCCCTCTCTCCGCCACCATCGGGGTGTAGCGTAGTCCGGTTATCGCGCCTGCTTTGGGAGCAGGAGGTCGCTGGTTCGAATCCAGCCATCCCGACTTCTTTTTAATAAAATGTTTCCCGTTTTATTATGTAAAACATTTGTTTTGGTTCCGTAGCTCAGTTGGATAGAGCAACAGCCTTCTAAGCTGTGGGTCGGGCGTTCGAATCGCCCCGGAATCACTTTTTTTATTCAATCAGTCCCGTAGAGACGACCTGTCTATATAATAATTAAAAAAACTTCATCCTATCAGTCCCGTAGGGACGACCTGTTTATAGAATAATTAAAAAAACATCATCCTATCAGTCCCGTAGGGACGACCTGTTAAATTTCACCCAATTCAATCCAATCAAACAAATACCTATCATCATATTTTATTTCATTTTTATGTAATATTTCTAAATACTCTTCTTTAAAAGATTTCCTTTTATGATGTTCTTTTTGATTATTTATATATTCAATCACATTATTAATTTGATTATGTGAATATGAAAACACTCCATATCCTTCCTGCCATTGAAATTTACCATAAACCCATTTTTTTTCATTAATAAATTTAGAACTTATTGCCTTTATTTCCTGTATTAATTCGGAAATTGAAATACTTGGTTTAAAACCTATAAATAAATGCGTATGGTCTGGCATACAGTTTATTGATAGCATTTTTTGATTTCTATTATTAACAATACCTGTTATGTATTTTTGTAATTCCTCTTTATTCTTTTCCAAAATAAGATTTTCTCTGCCCTTAACAGAAAAGACAAAATGTAAATAAACACGTGAATATGTATTTGCCATTTTAATTAAATTTTAACGCAAATTTATTGTATTTTTTTTAATATTAACAAGTTGCTCATTAATTGAGTTTAAAATAATAATTAATGAATTACACAAACAGAACATTCTTAAGGGATTTAAAGGATAATGTTCATTTGGTTTTCTACAAACAGGTCATCCCTACGGGATTTGAGGGAATAGAACTATTTCTCTTACAACAAACAGGTCGCTCCTACGGAGCTTTTGGGCACACATACAATAGATGCCCTTATCAGGTGCATCAAATAATGTCAAATAAATTAATAGTTTTGAATTTTTATATACTTTTGTAAAATCAAAAAAAACACATACTATGCAGCAAATAATAATACGTTTACGGGCTGAATTAAAAGCTTTAGCTGATGAAACAATCAGGTTAAGCAGCCAGCGTTTTTTTAAAGAAGAAATTAAATGTTATGGCTCTAAAACAGCAACAGTTGTAAAAATAGGCAAAGAATATTTTAAAGAAATTAAACATCTATCAAAAAGTGAAATATTCGCTTTATGTGAAGAATTATGGAAAGACGGATATCTGGAAGAAACCTTTATAGCCTGCAACTGGTCTTTTTTTGTTCATAAAAACTATGAACCTTCAGATATTAAAATCTTTAAAAACTGGATAGAAAAATATATAAACAACTGGGCATCTTGCGACACATTTTGTAACCATACAGTCGGTGAATTTGTAGAAATGTTCCCAGATAAGATAAAAGAACTAAAAAAATGGGCAAAGTCGGATAATAGATGGATGAAACGTGCAGCGGCTGTCACGCTGATTATTCCCGCAAGAAAAGGTAAATTTAAAGAGGATATACTGGAAATAGCGGAGTTATTACTGTTAGATAAAGATGATATGGTACAAAAAGGCTATGGATGGATGCTAAAAGCAGCCAGCGAAGCAGATCGCAAAATGGTTTACAATTTTGTGATTAAACACAAAGCTGTAATGCCTCGCACCGCCTTACGCTATGCTATTGAAAAAATGCCTCAGGAACTCAGAAAAAAAGCAATGGAGAAATAAAATCTGGCTGATAGCGAAAGCTAATTTATTTTATAAAACGTTAGCTTTAAATTGATTTCTAATTTTCTCTTAATACATATTCGTCGTATTCTATTTCAAACCTGAGTTTATGTTTGGCTTCTTCCTGTGCAAGCGAGAGGAAAATATTACTAACTTCATTATTAGGAGCACGTTTTGCGAGTTCCTGATAAAGCTTAAAAGCCGCTTTTTCTTTCTGCATAGCAAGTATAAGAGCATCGTGGTACGTCATATCTGTTGAAGCTTCTATATTAACAACATAATCGGCAATTTTTAAATCCTCTATCTTATTGGAAGATAAATTAAAAAGCCCTGCTTCCCTGATATTAAGAAGTTTTGCTTTATGACCCATCTCTTCGCGTGCAAATTGTTCAAATACTTTTTTCATTTCTGAATTATCTGTTTTAGCAGCAATTTCATTATAGAAATCAACAGCTTCCTGTTCTCTTTCTATTGCAAAATCTAATATTTCTGTAATTGTTACCATATTAATAATAATTTTAAGTTATAAATTAGGAGTTATTTATGAGACCACTCTAAAAATATTATATTCCTTAAAACCTGTTAGGTTTAAAATCAACAATTTATAATTATATAAATTATACATATTCTTGAGAAATAGACTTTTTATAGTGGATTCATTTATTTAATTTATTAGAAAACTCATCCGAGAAATATTTAACTATATAATCGCAGCCGTATTGAAATTTAAGGTTATCATCGTCTTCGGGTGTATA
>JAGODS010000169.1 GCA_017998135.1 Bacteroidales bacterium | reverse complement strand
AAAGGCTTAAATACAACTTTCTTATCAATAATACCTACCATTTCTCCCCTGTGCCCTTCAAGTACACCTTTAACGGCATTATATCCGAGTTCGCTGGCAAGTACCCTATCCATACAGGTAGGCGAGCCTCCTCTTTGCAGATGTCCCAAAATAGTAACCTTGGTTTCGTAGTAATTAAAACGTTTTCTTACCTGTTCAGCTATTTCAATAGCTCCGCCCGCTTCGTCACCTTCTGCTACTATTATTATACCTGATGTTTTATTTTGACGTCTGCCTTTATCTAACCTTGCTATCAAATCGTCAATATGAGTTTTTGTTTCAGGTATTAGTATATCTTCAGCACCGCATGCTATACCACTTCTGATAGCAATGAAGCCTGCATCTCTACCCATTACTTCAATAAAAAACAGACGATTATGAGCTGCTGCCGTATCTCTGATTTTATCAACTGCTTCTATAACAGTATTTATAGCTGTATCGTATCCTATAGTAAAATCTGTACCGTACAAATCGTTATCTATTGTTCCGGGTATTCCAACAATAGGGTAATCATAAGCCTTATTAAAATCAACAGCTCCTCTAAACGTTCCATCACCGCCTATAACAATTAAAGCATCAATACCTTCTCCCCTGATATTATCATAAGCCGCCTGCCTGCCTTCGACTGTTCTAAACCTCTCGCTGCGTGCTGTCTGAAGTATAGTACCTCCTCTTTGTATTATATTACCGGCACTACTCATATTGAGGTTTTCTAATCTTTTGTTAATCAATCCCTCGTAACCTGCTCTTATACCAACAACCTCAAGACCATAATACAAGCCTGTTCTTATTACGGCTCTGATAGCAGCATTCATACCGGGTGCATCGCCTCCTGATGTTAAAACTCCAATTCTTTTAATTTTTTCTGAATTTGCTAAAATTGATTTATTCATATTTTTAATTATTTAACCCTATCAATTCATTAATTTTATTGTTTCTCAATTTTAAAATCTTTTGCTTCCTTCATACAGCTCAAATCTGACAAAGAGGCATTCTAATTGTCCGTTAAATATCTTTATTTTTTTGGATGGTTTAAGACCTATAAATTTAAGAGCTCGTTTATCAGAACTAATTATATATGCTTTATATCCTGCATATTTTGATTTAAGAACATCCCCAATAGATTTATAAAAAGCTATAATATCATTTTGTTTAAGCCTTTCCCCATAAGGCGGGTTCATAATAATTATGCCTTTTTCTGCCGGAGGTTCATATTCTTCAAAAGCTTTAACTAATAAATCTATATCTTTATGCAATTTTGCAGATCTTATATTCTTTTTTGCTATGTCTATACTATTAAAAGAAAGATCCGACCCGTAAATGTTATAGTCAAATTCTTTTATATTTTTTATTGCATCATTATAAACTTTATTCCATAAATCTGGCTCATAATCTCTCCATCTTTGAAAAGCAAATTCTTTTCTGTAATAACCTGCCGGTATATCCAAAGCTATCATTGCCGCTTCAATTAGCAAAGTGCCTGAGCCACACATAGGGTCAATAAAATTGCAATCCTTTTGCCAGTCGCTCAATAAAATCAACCCTGCCGCAAGCACCTCGTTAAGTGGCGCTTCTCCTGAATATTGTCTGTAACCCCTTTTATGCAAAGACATCCCTGAACTGTCAAGAGAGACAGTACATAAATCCTTATTTATAAAAACATTTATTCTTAAATCAGGGTTTTCAATATTTACAGAGGGTCTTTTACCTGTTATATTATTAAACCTGTCAACAATGGCATCCTTACATTTTTGAGATATATATAATGTGTTTTTAAAAAAAGAATCGCTATTAACTGCATCTACACTTAATGTATTTGACGAATCTATAAAATCATTCCATTTAATAGCATAAATGCCTTTATACAATTCATCTTCATTAGTTATTATAAATTCTTTTATAGGCTTTAATATTCTTAAAGCTGTCCTGCAACACAAATTTGCCTTATACATCAGTTCTTTGTTGCCTGTAAACTGAACTGCCCTATGTAAAATCTGCAAATCTTCAGCCCCAATATCCTTTAACTCCTTAAATAAAGGCTCTTCAAGTCCTGCAAGCGTTTTTGCCACTAACTTAAATTCTGTTTTTTCTTCAAACATAGCTACAATTATTTATCAATAATCAGCTTCAAATAGCAACAAAGTATGATTGTTAATTACTTTTTATATCCTCTTTGTTTAGCAAGTTCTTCAAGACGTTTCTGGAAACCTGACTTTTTCTTGTCTGGTTTTTTCTTATTATCCTGAATTTGTTTATGAAGCTTATCTTCATCTACAAATTGCTTAATGGCATACATTTGTATAAAAGTGAAGATATTAGCAAGAAAATAATAATAACTTAATCCTGAAGAAAAATTATTAAATATCCCGAGAAACATTACAGGCATAATATACATCATTGTTTTCATTCCCGGCATTTGCTGGCTGGTACCTGCCATCATCTGGTTATTTATCATTGTATAGATTATTGTGGAAGCTGTCATCAACAACGTAAACAAACTGACATGATCACCATAGAAAGGGATATTAAAAGGTAAATTTAAAATGGAATCATAAGAAGAAAGATCATCAGCCCACAGAAAACTTTGCTGTCTTAATTCTATTGAAGCAGGGAAAAACCTGAATAAAGCTATTAATATAGGAAATTGGAGTAGCATCGGAATACAACCTGACATCGGACTTACTCCTGCCTTCTTATAAAGGGTCATAGTAGCCTGTTGTTTTTTTAACATATCCTCTTTTTTTGGATATTTTTTACTTATTTCATCTATTTCAGGCTTTAACAATTTCATCTTTGCTGAAGATATATATGTTTTGTAGGCTATCGGGAACAAAACTATCTTTAATAGAATTGTTAAAATTAAAATTATTATTCCATAATTAATATTAAAGCCTTCAAGAAAATTAAAAACAGGAATTACTGCATATTTATTTATCCAGGCCATAAGAAAGAAACTCCAACCCAAAGGTATTTGTCTTTCAAGATCAAGATTGTATTTTTTTAATATCTTGTATTTATTAGGACCAAAATAACATTTAAAATCTAAAGATTTTGTATTTACAGGCGAAAAAGGTATTCCAATTTCTGCTGACATTGATTTTAAAATCTTATCTGATTTTTTGTCGCTTGTTATATCAAGGTCGGCATTTATAAAATTGTTTTCTGCTACTATAACTGTTGTAAAAAACTGCTGTTTAAAAGAAATCCATTTTATCTGATTTTTTAATGACAATTTACCGTCTTTGGTTTCAGACATATAATCAACATCATCGGCTGCATATTTGTAATATATAGTGGTCCCGTTTTTTTCATTTTCTAAGCTTTTCTCCATCCTTTTCAATTTTGTTTTCCAGCTTAAATTTATAAAATCTGTATTTGAAGACAAAATTTCATTCATCCCAACGAAATTTATCTTATAATCTGCCATATAACCACTTCCTTTTAAAGTATAAACAAATTCTATATATTTATTTGTATTTATTGTAGTATCCCCGTTATATGTATATAATCTTAAAATAACACTGCTTGAATCATTACCCTTTACAAACAAATGAGAAGAATCTGAACTTAAACTACCCTTAATTGAAGTCTGTGGACTGTGGACTGAAAAGTATAAATCCTTTGTTGAAATATTTCGGTTCTCAGCAAAAAAATTAAATCCTGTTTCTGAAGTAGAATCATCAAATAAAATTAATGGCTGTGCTTTATATGTTTTGTATTCTTTAAGCTGCACCCCAGAAATTCTTCCTCCTTTAGAAGAAATACTTAAAATAATATTTTCGTTTTCAAGTGTAATAATTTTATTTTTCCCTTTAACAGCACCAAAAAATACTCCATATTTATCCTTTATCAGAGTGTCTCTTTTAATATCCTTAATTACAGTATTACTATTCTCAGATATAACAGCAGTGGACTGACTATCAGGATTAATAATCTGAGGACTGGTAACTTTGGACTTTGAAATATTTTCTAATTCCTTTGTTTGTTGAACTAATGCAATAGAATCATTGATATGCTTTTGACGGGCTAATTCTTCCTTGGACGGCTGACTTATAATATAGTATCCGATAAATAACCCAACTATAAGTATGATTCCTATTAATGTATTTTTATCCATTGAGTAAATAAATTTTGGGGCGGCAAAGATATGTTAAAAAAATAAATAGCCTGATATTTTTATAATTCCCTAAATAAAAAAGCCCCGAAATTTACGGGGCTTTCTTTACATTTTTAATTTTTTCTTTTTATTTAGAGAAAATAAAGTCAACTCTTCTGTTAACATCATCCAATGTACTGGATAAGGGGTCTGATTTTCCTTTATATACCATATTGGATAATCTTTCTGCAGAAATACCAAAATCGCTTACTAGTACATTATGAACTATCTGTGCTCTTTTCTTGCTAAGTTCCATATTGTATTTATCTGAACCTTTTTTATCAGCGTGTCCAACAATCTGAACTTTAACTTTAGGATCATTCTTCATAATCTTAGCAACTATTGCTATATTTTGCATATATTGTGGTTTTATTTTGATACTGTTAAAATCAAAGAAAACAACAAGAAGCTGCTGAATTGCTTCGGAAGTAGTAATTGACATAGTATTTAAACCTTTATCTGAAATAACAATTCTATCAGCAATAGCTTTAACGCTGTCATTAATTGCTTTTACACCATATTCAAGAGAACCTAATCTCTTTCCAAATTCTCCAAGCACTTTTTCCAAAGAATCTACTTTAGCTTCAAGTTTACTCTTTTCTTCACGGGCTTTTTTCTGTAATTTATATTTTGGTTTCAGTTTAGACTGTAATAAAGAATCAACTACATCGCCAAAGCTATAGGAAATACCTATACAAGTATATTGATATTTATCTTTATTTGAGTTGGTAACTGACCAGGAATCCATTTTATCCGAATTAACATTTCTTAGTGTTGTTTCAAAGAAAGCGGATATTCTCGGTGTAATATGGTATTTAAAACCAAAGCCTACAGGAAAAACTGTTTCGGTAGTCTTTTTTTCTTCTATTACTTGTGTTATATAAGGAACACTTGATTCAACAAATGTTTTTTCATTATATTTATTACCTGTTTTAAGATCTTTTAATGAAGATTTAAATGTATTAAGCCCTATACCGCCAGTTAAATAAAAACTTAATCTGCCTGAAGGTTGATAAGGAAATAAAAATTTATTAAGATTAACCTGTGCATTTAAAGCTAATTCTGAAAATGAAGCTTCAAAATAATGACTCATATAAGGAATATTCTTCTCTCCTAATTTGTAAGAAGCAGCGCCTACTTTTCCAATTACATATTGTCCCTGTATTGCTAATATAGGTCCAATTTGTTTATTTACTGAAAAAGCTCCGCCCCATTTCCTATCGCTCATTTTATCTGTACCAGCTTTCTCTACTTTATACTTTGTAGCTACATATTTGTCTTTATCTTTTATCAGTTTATCATTCAAATATTTGTTACTCATAGGAAACCAGTCATATTGACGTAAATCTCCGTAAAAAAGCATAGATCCAAAACTTGCTGATACTGACCAGGAAGCTGGATTTAAAGAGTTAACAAAGTTAGTTAGCCACAGATTAGCGGGTTGTACCAAAGCTGTGTCTTTTTTTGTTTCTTGTGCCTGAGCCAAGTTTATTGTAAAAAACGTTGTTAATACAAATAAACATAAAACCATAAAAAATCTATTTCTAATTTTCATAACTTATTGAGTTTAATTATAAAATTTGTCAAAAATAATAATTTTTAACTTTGCAAATATAAAATTATTTTATTA
>JAGODS010000168.1 GCA_017998135.1 Bacteroidales bacterium | reverse complement strand
AGATAGGGGCTATTAGATAGGGGCTATTTAATAATGATTTTATTTCCAAGATGTAGAATTTTTGTTTTAGATATATTATTTAGTTTGCATAGTTTTTCTACAGAAGTTCCATATTTTTTTGCTATTAGCGAAAGAGTGTCGCCTTTTCTTATAATGTGGTAATTACCAGAGGTTATTTTTTTATTATAATAATTATGATTTATCTTTTTACTTTTTTTATAATTTGAAGGTTTGATATTTGTTTTTGTAGATTTGAATATATTTGAGGTTAGTATAAGTGTGTCCTTGTTAAGTGAATTTTTATTAAAATTAATAAATTGTTCAGGATTAATAGTGTGTTCCAGATATCTGACTTCAAAATGCAGATGATTTGTTGTTGCTCTTCCCGTGCAGCCACCATAACCTATTAATTCACCGGCTTCAACATCCTGGTTAACTTTTACAATTATTTTTGATAAATGAGCATAAACAGTTTCTAATCCATTATAATGTCTTATCACTATTACTTTGCCGTATCCGCTAATATATCTTGTTATTCTTACTTTACCAGGTAGTGCTGAAAGAATAGAATCACCTTTGTTTAGTTTTAAATCTACTCCTGAATGAAAATGCCTGCCCCTGTAACCATAACCTGATATATACTTACACTTGCAGGGAAAAATAAATTTATTTTCAATAGAATTATTAAAGAATATCCTTGTTGTATCGTTCATTGTAGAGGGATTATATCTTTTCATCCTTATATTATTATTATCCCAGTAATGATTATAAAGTACTGATGAGGGAATAAACATTATATCATCAGGTACAAAAGTGTTAGTATCCAGAGTAATTATTGAATCTCCTTCAATATCCTGAAAATTTTCGATATCGCAACTGTCAGGCTGAACTACCTGGCAAAAAGTATAAACAGGATAAAGTAAACTTATAAAAAGAAATAATATTATTAAAGTTGTTCTGTTCAAAATAAATTATGATATATATCAAGAAAAAAAAAGCCCGAATAAACGGGCTTCATAAAAAAACGTAAGTTTTAAGCAGGATGAATAGCTTCTACAGGACAAACGTCCGCACAAGCACCACAATCTGTACATTTATCAGGGTCAATCTTATAGATGTCACCTTCAGAAATTGCTTCAACTGGGCATTCATCAATACATGTACCACAAGCAGTACAATCGTCATTTATTACATAAGCCATAGTAAATAATTTTAAGTTTGCACGGCAAAAGTATATATATTTTTTTTAACAGACTTAATTTTTATTCTAAGCAGTTGAAAATAAAAACTTATGCTGTTTATTATTTGGTGAAACTGAAATAAATTTAAAGAAAAAAAATTGTGTTTTCAGGAAATATATATTTTTGCAATCAAATTTTTACACTATAATAATGAATAAAAATCAAAAAATAAAAAACTTAGATAATGTAGTTATTAAGTTTGCGGGAGATTCCGGGGATGGAATGCAACTTATAGGCACTTTATTCTCTGATACTGCTGCATTATCAGGCAATGATATTGCCACTTTTCCTGATTATCCTGCCGAGATTCGCGCCCCGCAGAATACTGTTGCCGGTGTTTCAGGGTTTCAGGTACACGCTGCAAGTACTAAAATATTTACTCCTGGCGATTATTTTGATGTGCTGGTTGCAATGAATCCAGCGTCACTTAAAGCTAATCTGAAATGGACAAAAAAAGGAGCTACAATTATTGTTAATACTGATAGTTTTGACGATAAAGCTATTGAAAAAGCAGGATATAAAAATAATCCTATTGATGACAATTCTCTTAGCAGCTATAATCTTATTAAAGCTCCTATTAATACCATTATTAAAGAAAATTTAAAAGATACAAACATTGATAATAAAACGATTGACAGAGTGAAAAATATGTTTGCTCTGGGAATGTTATATTTTATGTTTGATAAGAAGTTTGAAATTACTTTTAATTATATTGAAAAGCATTTTGCCAAAAAACCTGAATTGATAGAATATAATAAAAAAACTCTATTAGCAGGTTATAATTATGCTGAAACAATCGAAGCGATTAGTTATCAAAATAAAATTACAGCTTCTAAAGAACTGGAAAAAGGTAAATACAGGAGTATATCAGGTAATATTGCTACAGCTTGGGGTTTACTTGCTGCATCTGAAAGGTCTGGCAGACAGCTATTTCTCGGTTCTTATCCTATTACACCTGCAACCGAAATTCTTCAGGAACTTGCCAAGCATAAATTTCTCGGTGCTAAAGTTTTTCAGGCTGAAGACGAAATAGCCGGTATTTGTTCTGCTATAGGTGCTAGTTTTGCTGGTGCAATGGCTTGTACTACTACTTCAGGCCCTGGTTTATCACTTAAAAGTGAGGCTATTGGACTGGCTGTTATGGTTGAACTTCCACTTATTATAGTTAATGTTCAAAGAGGCGGTCCCTCAACAGGATTACCTACTAAATCAGAACAGGCTGATTTATATCAGGCTTTATTTGGAAGAAACGGCGAATGCCCTGTTATAGTTATAGCTGCCTCCACTTCTGCAAACTGCTTCTATTTTGCCTATACTGCAGCTAAATTGTCAATGGAACACATGACACCTGTAATCCTGCTCACTGATGGATATATAGCAAATGGCTCCCAGTTATTTAAAATACCTGAAGTTAAATCTCTTCCACCTATTAATCCTCCTATTGTTAAACCTAATACAACATACAAACCTTTTGAACGTGACCCTGTAAAACTTACCAGAGGTTGGGCTATTGCAGGAACAGAAGGTTTAAGACACAGGGTAGGAGGATTGGAAAAAGAAAATATTTCAGGGGCTGTTTCTAATGACCCGCTTAATCATCAATTAATGGTTGAACTACGTCAGAAAAAAATTGATATTGTTGCTAACTATATACCTGAACAGACAATTATGGGAGAACCTGAAGGCGAACTGCTTGTTATTAGCTGGGGAGGTACTGAAGGCGCTGTTGCTAGTGCTGTTTCCGAATTGCAGGAAAAAGGGAAAAAGGTTAGTCTTGCTCATTTTAATTATATTATGCCTCTTCCTAAAAATACTAAAGATATTTTTGGCAGATTTAAAAAATTATTAGTCTGTGAATTAAATATGGGGCAATTCGTTAATTATCTGAGGATGATACTTCCTGATTTTAAATATAAACAATTTAATAAAGTTCAGGGACAACCTTTTCTTATTACAGAACTTACTGATATAATTAATAAAACATTGGAGGAAAAATAAACTATGGAAAAAAATAAACCTTTAAATAAAACTATTGAACGTTCTGAAGTAGAACTATCAAAAACAGATTTTGTAAGCGACCAATTGGTCAAATGGTGTCCGGGCTGTGGTGCACATTCAATATTAGCATCAGTTGAAAATGTATTCCCAAAGATAGGATATAAAAAAGAGAGTTTTGTAATTGTTTCAGGTATAGGCTGTTCATCAAGATTTCCTTATTATGTTAATACCTATGGAATACACGGTATTCACGGCAGGGCTAATGCTATTGCTACTGGTGTAAAAGTTGCCAATCCGCATTTAAGCGTATGGATTGCTACAGGTGACGGAGATTCTATGGCTATTGGCGGAAATCATTTTATCCATATTATCAGACGTAATATTGATGTCAATATACTTTTATTTAACAATAAAATCTATGGTTTGACTAAAGGTCAATATTCACCGACTTCACCTATGGGCAGTGTTACAAAGACATCACCTCATGGAACAATAGAACATCCATTTAATCCTGGTGAACTTGTTCTTGGCTCACAAGGTACCTTCTTCGCAAGGGGCGTTGATACTAATCCAAGAATGATGACCGAAATTATGTTTGAGGCTGCCAAACACGATGGTACTTCTGTTATTGAAATTCTTCAAAATTGTATTATTTTCAATCCAAATATTCACTCTCAGGTTACTGCTAAAGAAATTAAAGAAGATTTCCAACTTAATTTGCGAAATGGACATCCTATGCTCTTTGGTAAAAATAATGAAAAAGGAATTAGAATTAATGGTACTAAATTGGAAGTTGTTACTATAGGTGAAAAGGGAATTACTGAAAATGATATCCTCATTCATGACCAGTATGAAAAAGACCCGGGTATTCATCTTATGCTTGCCAAAATGGAACCTCCTTATTACCCAATGGCTTTAGGTGTTATTCGTTCTGCTATGTATCCTACTTATGATGATCTCATTGAAGAAAAAATATCTCTTGGGAAAAAGAACTCTGATATGAAAACTGTTGATGATTTGCTTAACAGTGGTGATGTCTGGGAAATAAAATAGTTAACTATTCATTATTTCCAAACTGTTTATGAACAAAAAGTCAAAAACTAAATTAAAACTTAATAGTAAATGTTGGATTGAAACTTTTGACGGAAAAGGTATTTTAGGTGATGGCAGGATAGCCCTTCTGAAGATTATAGATTCAGAAGGGTCTATTCAGGCCGCCGCTGTAAAATCCGGAATCAGTTACAGGAAAATCTGGGGAATCCTTAAAAATGAAGAAGATATACTTGGTTTTCCTCTTTTAAACAAACAAAGAGGAGGTGTCAGAGGTGGCTCTTCTTTTTTGACCCCTGAGGCAATAAAATTAATTACTGCTTATGAAAAAAGTAAAAAAAATCTTGAGAAGGCTATAAGTATGATTTCCATTGCTTTTGAAAAGTCTATAAATAAATAATTCGTAAAAATTAAGACATTTACTTTTTTTTCATTCCTTTTTTAATTAAATATATTATTTTTGCAGCGTTATGCAAAAATGAACATAACGGTGATAATAATTCAAAATCAATTTAATATATGAACAATGCAATTTTTAACTTTAGTTTACCTTCAAATGAACCAATTTATAGTTATCTACCGGGCAGCCCTGAAAGGATAGCCCTGGAAAAAGAACTTGACAGGCAAAGTAAACAACAAATTGAAATTCCTCTTATAATTGGAGGAAAAGAAATTAAAACTGGCAAAACAGGTAAGGTTGTTATGCCTAATGATCATAAACACATTTTGGCAATCTATCATAAAGCTGGTTCAAAGGAAGTAAAAATGGCAATTAATGCTGCTCTTAATGCTAAACATGAATGGATGAACCTTTCATGGATAGAACGAGCTTCAATAATGAATAAAGTTGCAGAACTGATTTCTAAGAAATACAGATATCTTATTTCAGCATCTACTATGTTAGGACAGGGTAAAAACTGTTTTCAGGCAGAAATTGATGCTATTTGCGAAGTGATAGATTATTTAAGGTTTAATTCTTATTTTGTTTCACAGGTTTATAATTTACAGCCAGCCGGAAATAATGACACTATAAATCGTCTTGAATATAGACCTCTTGAAGGTTTTGTATATACGATTTCACCTTTTAATTTCACTGCTATAGCTTTAAACCTTAACACATCGGTTGTATTAATGGGAAATACAACTGTATGGAAACCTGCCACTACTTCTTTGCTATCAAACTATTATTTGATGCAGATATATAAAGAAGCTGGTATGCCCGATGGTGTTATTAATTTTGTACCGGGTTCCGGAGCCGAAATATCTGAAGTTATTTTAAAGCATAATATGCTTGCAGGTATTCATTTTACCGGTTCTACCGAAACATTTCGTAATCTTTGGAAAATGACAAGCGATAATTTGCAAAACTATAAATCTTATCCTAAAATTGTAGGAGAAACAGGCGGTAAAGATTTTATTTTTGCTCATAACTCCGCTAATCCTATAGAACTTGCAACTGCCATTACCAGAGGCGCTTTTGAATATCAGGGACAAAAATGTTCTGCTGCTTCAAGAGCTTATATTCCCGCCTCAATTT
>JAGODS010000167.1 GCA_017998135.1 Bacteroidales bacterium | reverse complement strand
TAATTTTTTAACACAAAGAGCACAAAGGACTACCACTAAGAACACAATAAAATCAAGACTTTGTGAACTTTGATTTATCTTTGTGAACTTTGTGGTTAAGTGTTTTATAGAGTTATTAGAGATGTCCATTATTAAAACTTTAATATTTGATTAAATGAAAAAACAAGTTATTCTAAGCTCAATTTTAGTTTTATTTTTATTATTTTTCAGTTTTCTTAGCAAGTCGCAGATATTACAACCCGTTAAATGGGAATTTTCTAAGCAATATCTTCTGGATAATGAAGCTGAATTAGTTATTACCGCCAAAATTGAAAAAAACTGGTATCTTTACTCACAAAATATTAAACCTGGAGGTCCTATACCTACAAATTTTAAATTTAATAAAAGCTCTGCATATAAATTAATAGGCAAAACTAATGAACCTGAGCCGAAAAAAAAATATGACGATAATTTTGAGATGGATTTGCTTATTTTTCATAATAAAGCTGATTTCAGACAAAAAATACGCATACTTTCAAAAGATAAATTCACTATCAAAGGTAGCCTTGAATTTATGTGCTGCGACAATAAGCGTTGCCTGCCTCCCGAAGAAGTTGATTTTTCTTTTGATATAACTCAAAACTTAGTAATTCCCGAGCCTAAAACTCAGATAGATATTAAGCAGGACAGCATAGATGCTACTAAACAAACTATAAACTCAGATACTGCCAATTCTCCTGATAGCCTTTCAAATAATAATAATAATAATAACAATACAATACAAACTCAAAATAACATGCCCACTACCTCGGAGGGTTTAACATGGACTTTTTTCTTTATAGCCTTACTTGCAGGTTTTGCAGGCATACTCACTCCCTGTGTCTTTCCTATGATACCTATGACTGTTAATTTCTTCCTCAATAAAAAAGGTAGTCGCAGGAAAAAATTTATTAATGTAATTTTCTATGGCTTATCAATAATAATAATATACACAGCCATTGGCTTAATAGTATCTCTGCTTAAAGCTGATGCTAATGTTATGAATCAGGTCAGTAGCCACTGGCTAACCAATATTCTGTTTTTCTCTATTTTCATTATTTTTGCTATGTCTTTTCTTGGTTTATTTGAAATCACTCTACCTTCAAAACTCGTAAACAAAAGCGATGAAAAAGTTGACAAAGGCGGATTTATGTCCTCTTTCTTTATGGCGCTTACGTTGGTGCTTGTATCTTTTTCGTGCACAGGTCCCATTGTCGGTGCAATATTAATAGAAGCCACTTCAGGTCATTTACTAAAACCTGTTATTGGGATGTTCGGCTTTGGCTTTGCCTTTGCGTTGCCTTTTATGCTGCTCGCCGCTTTTCCTTCAGTTCTTGGCAACCTGCCCAAATCCGGAGGCTGGCTTAACTCAGTTAAAATTGTTCTGGGCTTTCTTATTCTCGCCCTTAGTTTTAAATTTCTTATCACAGCAGACCAGGCTTACCACTGGAACCTGCTCTCACGCGACCTTGTCATTGCAATATGGATAGTTATTTTCTTCCTTATCGGACTTTACCTCTTAGGCAAACTCAAATTCTCCCACGATACCGAAATAAAACATATTTCAATAATCCGTCTTTTCCTCGCTATTATCGCTTTCGTCTTTGTTATTTACCTGCTGCCCGGTATGTTTGGCGCTCCGCTCAAAACTATTTCAGCTTTCCTGCCACCGCAAACAGCTCAAAATTTTGACCTTAGCAAAGCCATCGCCGACAACCAGTTAAACCCGTCTTCTGCCAATTTACTCTGCGACAAACCCAAATACTCTGATATTTTAAGCCTCCCCCATAACTTACAGGGATACTTTGACTACCAGCAGGGACTTAGTTGCGCCCGAAAACAAAACAAACCTATTTTCCTTGTTTTTACTGGGCACTCCTGCGGTAATTGCCATAAAATGGAAAACGATGTCTGGTCTGACCCCAGAGTGCAAAAAATTCTGTCAGAAAACTATATCATTATAACTCTATTCACTGACGACCGCACTTCTCTTCCTGAAAATGAACATTATAAATCCTCTTTTGACGGCAAAATCAAAAATACTATTGGCAAAAAGAACGCTGACTTCCGCATAACTCGGTTCAAAGCAAACACTCAACCCTTCTATGTTCTGCTTGATACTAAAGAACAAATGCTCACTTCCCCATATAGCTTTGATACCAATGTTGAAAAATTTATTGCTTTCCTTAATAAAGGATTAAAAAAATCTTAAGGGTATCTCTAAAAACTCCGTTTTCCCTCTAAATACAACCAAACCCCGAAGGGGTGGTAGGATGGTATATTTTCAATATTTTGCAAAAACCTTATAAATATTATCTTTTAATTTAGCTTTAACTTCATCAAAATCTTGCCTGGCACCGAGTTCTTTTTCCATAGAAGTTACTGACTTATCAGTAAATCCGCAGGGATTTATATAATTAAAAAAATTAAGATCTGTATTAACATTGAATGCAAAACCGTGCATTGTTATACTGCGACTGACCTTCACCCCTATTGCACATATTTTTCTCGCTTTTCCGGCTACCCCTGTATCCAGCCATACACCTGTTGCATTATCAAGCCGCTCAGCATTTATGTTATATTCAGCAAGAGTTAAAATTATCGCTTCCTCAAGCATAAATATATATTGTCTGACTCCTATACCAATATTATCTAAATCAAACAATGGATAACCCACTATTTGCCCTGGACCGTGATAAGTTATATCGCCACCTCTATCTGTTTTATAAAACTCAGCTTCTATATTTTTCAACTTTATAAAATCTATAAGTAAATTAGCTTCCGAACCGCTCTTTCCTAATGTATATACATTCGGATGCTCACAAAACAAAAGATGATTAAAATAAGCGGGCTTGGAAGAGCTAAACTTCTTATCCATTATTTCGTCAAATATTTTTTTCTGGTAATCCCAGGCAGTCTGATAAGCCATCAGACCAAGATCCGTAAATATTATTTCATTTTTCATATTGCAAAGAAATATAAAATTTAAACACCATAAGCTAAAATAAGCTAATTTTGTAAAATTTTTCTTAAAAAAAATACCACTATGTCTGAAAAAAGAATTACAAAAGTAACAACCCGCGTTTTGCAGGATATGAAAGCCCAAGGCACTAAAATAGCTATGCTTACAGCTTATGACTATTCCTTTGCACGCATACTTGACAGTGCAGGTATTGATATAATACTTGTCGGCGATTCTGCTTCCAATGTGATGGCAGGACATAAAACCACTCTGCCTATTACTTTAGACCAGATGATTTACCACGCATCATCTGTGGTCAGAGCAGTTACAAGAGCTTTAATAGTTGTTGATTTACCTTTCGGCACCTATCAGGGAAACTCTAAAACTGCACTGGATTCGGCTATAAGGATAATGAAAGAATCAGGTGCAGATTCGGTCAAAATGGAAGGTGGTGAAGAAATTCTGGAATCAGTAAACAGGATACTTTCTGCCGGTATTCCTGTTATGAGCCATCTGGGGTTGACCCCACAATCTATAAACAAGTTCGGTACTTATGTTGTCAGGGCTACTGATAAAGACGAAGCCGATAAACTCCTCAATGACGCCCAATTATTGGAAAAAGCTGGCTGTTTCGCTTTAGTCCTGGAAAAAATCCCCGCCAAGTTAGGCGCACAAGTAGCTAATTATCTTAAAATCCCGGTTATAGGTATTGGAGCTGGCAGAAATGTGGACGGACAGGTGCTGGTTTTACACGATATGCTCGGCATAAATGTCGAATTTTCCCCTCGTTTCCTTCGCCGATACAACAACATTTACGAAAGCGCCAGAAACTCGGTTACAAATTACATTAAAGACGTAAAAGACAAAGAATTCCCTAACGAAAACGAACAATATTAAAGTAAAACATTATTCTCAATCAACTTCTTTTTTAAATAATCTAAATAAATCTGAGAGCCTTCACTATTTAAATGTACTCCATCTTTAATATATTTACTATATTTTTTAGCATCTGCATCTTTAAAGAATAAAATATTCTTATCTTTAATTATACTGTCTAACAGATCTCTTTTATAATTCATTTTTTCTCCGTAATGAATTGCAGTATCAGTAGGAATTTCAAATAACACTATTTTTATATTTTTTTTTGTAAAATATCTTATATAATCATTAATTTTATTAATATTACTCTCCATATTTTTTTTATCTTTTTCATCAATAAAATGATTATTGTAATGAATGGTTTCATTTTTAAAAAAATCTTTTTTTTCTTTTATTACATTATCTTTATTTGCCAAACTAATGGGATTTTCTGAATATAAACCAGAAACTATAGCAATTTTACCAAATAATTTTACAAGTAACCAATCGGGAATATAATTATCAACTAATAAAATAAACTTATATTTTCGTTGTAAAGAAGGGAAAAAAGATTTAATGTCTTTTATAAAAGGGACAAAAAGATTGTCAACAAAATCAGAATCATAAAGAGTATTTATTAAATTTGTTTCAACAAAAATGACTGAAGGTAATTCACTTTTTTCATGTTTAATAATTTCAAGTCCTGTATAAATACTTCCTGCAACAATTGAAAGATTATAAAAACCATCCGATATGTTATTATTTGGAATAAATTTTGCCATAGATGAACCAACTATAACATATTTTTTATTAGGGAAATTATATAAATATTCCTGAGCATTAACAATATTAGCTTCACTGTCTTTAGCCTGGGCAAAAGAAGCTATTTTTATAATTACATAATTATAAATAAGAAATAATGAAATCCCGGTTATAAAAATTTTTTTCATTTTTTAAAATTGAAAATAAATAAAAGCGCGAGAGATACCGCTATTAACAAGAATTAGAAAAAACATAATACCATAAACATAAGGTTCAAGTCTAATTAGTTTATTTACTTTTGCATTTACTTTTGCATTTTCTTTATATAAATAATATAAATGATATACAATTGGCGGTAAAGAATAAAGTATTATAAAAAAAACAGATTTATAGTTAGGATAAATTCCAGTATTATTATATAAACATTTGCAAAAAATAATTACTTGGTTGAAAGAAGGAAATATAAAAAGAAGCCAGGCGAACGTAACACAAATAAAAATCCATAACATCTTAATTGTATTAAAGAAAGTGGGCAATTTTAAATTAATTTTATCCTTTAATAACTTTTCAATCGCAAGCCCCAGACCATGAAAACTACCCCAGATAGCATAACTCCATGCTGCTCCGTGCCATAGTCCTCCAAGAAACATTACTATAAATAAATTAAGGTAAGTCCTGCTTTTTGAAATTCGGTTACCCCCTAATGGATAATATAAATACTCTTTTAAAAAAGAAGAAAGCGAAATATGCCAACGCCTCCAAAATTCCTGAAATGATTTTGATATATATGGAAAATTAAAATTGGTCATTAATTCGTATCCAAAAAGCAGAGCTAAACCGATAGCAATAAGAGAATAACCAGCAAAATCTGAAAAAATTTGAAATGAATATGCAAAAATCATAAAAAGCAGATTCATAGATGAATTATCAATAAAATGCGGGTATTGCATAGATAAAGTAAAATCTTTCAGGTTATCAGCAATAACCATTTTAAGAAAAAAACCAAGAATAAGATTTTTTATAGCCCGGTTCCAGTTTATTTCATTAATAACTTTTTGTTTGATTTGCGGAATAAGGTCATGAGCTTTAATAACCGGACCAGCAACAAGATGAGGAAAAAATGAAATAAACATAGATATATTTAACTGATGTTTAAAATAATTTTTTGGTATTAATCTCTCATATTGCGGATATTTTTTACTCCTATAAGCATCAACAAGTAAAGTTA
>JAGODS010000166.1 GCA_017998135.1 Bacteroidales bacterium | reverse complement strand
CTCAGCTTCCAGTGGTATAAAAACGATACTATCATAACAGGCGCAACCGACTCAACATTAAGCATTCAAAATTCAACATTAAACGACCAGGGAGCTTATCTCTGCCTTGTAAGCAATACCTGCGGCTTTGTCAGCAGCGACTTAGCTTCCCTCCTCATTAATATACCTGTTCAAATTAACTATCAGCCTGTCTCTGACACAGCTTATGTAGGGCAACCTGCAAGTTTTGCAGTTAATGCAACAGGCACTGTGCTTTCCTACCAGTGGCAGCAGGACGGTGTGGATATAGGCGCTGACCAGAATTTCTTTGGCGAAAGCTCGCCGCAGCTAAACATACTTGATGTTACAGGTTTAAATGGCAAAGAATACAGATGCATACTGAGCGACTATAATAATACTGTTCAGACCTCTAATACAGCGGTTCTGTCAGTTAAAGACCCGCCTGAAAACGACCCCGGCCAAAGCAATATTGTAAACCTTGACAAAACTTTACCTGTTGGCACGACACAGGGCAGCTTTGATGTTAGCCCTTCAGGCGCCGCTACCTATACTATACCCATTCTCACTCCTCCAGGTACAGCAGGAATGGTACCGTCCGTTTCAATCAACTACAACAGCCAGGCAGGCAATGGTTTGCTCGGTATGGGCTGGAACCTCGGCGGGCTCTCAGCCATCACCCGCACAGGACAAAATCCCTATAATGACGATGGCAACACCCAGGGCATCACCTTTACTAATGAAGACCGCTTCGCTTTAGACGGCAACCGCCTCATACTCATCAGCGGCGAATACGGAGTAGAGGGCTCAAAATACAGAACTGAAAATGAAATTTTTTCAGAAATATCTTATATAAAGGAGTCAAATTCTAATAACCTATATTTTCTTATAAAAACCAAAGAAGGGAAAACAGTAAAATATGGATGCGATAGTCCTACATTAGAAGATTGTAATAGTAGAATGTATCTTAAACCTGAAGAAAAAGAAGATTTACTAATTTGGTTCATTACAGAAGTGCAGGATGCAAAAGGAAATTATATAAGGTTTTATTATGATAATGATGAGGAACAGAACAATTACAGGATTAACCGCATTGAATATACAGGGAATGAAGCCGCTAATCTTAAACCTTATAATTTTATTACTTTTCAATATAATGATAATGAAAGACCTGATATTGTTTTTAATTATATAGCAGGCAATAAATTAATTAGTAATAAAAGATTAGAAAGAATTAATATTTATAATAATGATGCAAATTTAGCTAGACCTATTCAATCAGCCAATTTAGTTCATAGTTATATTTTAGAATATGAGCAATATGATGATAATATTGATTTATATTCTCAACTGGCAACAATTACAGAATTTGGCAGTGATGGCAAAGCCTGTAATCCTATGATATTTTCATATAATAAACCTGATATTTATGATAATAAACCAACCGGAAAATATTACGAATGTAAAGATAAGCGCCAATTATTTTGCCATAATTGGTATAATGCCTCTATTGATATAGATAGAGATTATTATTTTGCAGATATTAATGGTGATGGAAAAACTGAAATAATTATCTCTTATTTTGATTCTGATAAACAATATTTTACAGGTTGGGGTATATATAAGTATTCTGATGAAAATAATAAACAAACTATTAATATTTGGGGTAACGAAAATAACCTTCAAGATTCAAAACCAAATATTTTATATTTCATAGCAGGTGATTATTTAGGGGAGGGGAAATCACAACTTATTATGGTTGAAGGATTTCAAAGCTATACAACTTTAAATAATAAACTATATACTACAATTAAATATAAGCTTAGTTTAATAACACAAAATAATTCAACAATTGAAATTAGCAAACCGGTAATTCCAATTCAGTTAGAAGAAATGTATAGAGAAGATAAAGGATATAATTATTTCGTAAAATTTAGATTTTTTAATGGAAATTTTGATGCAGATGGAAAATCTTCTTTATTAATTGAAAAATCTTTTACTAACTCAGCCGGATACCAGAATGAATGCGAATTATTTAATAAAATCAAAATTTTATATTTTTTAAAAATTAATAAACAAACAACGGTTTCTATTAAACAATACTCAATAAATACTGGTGAAACAGAATGTCATGATATACTTACTGATAAAGAACTCTCTGAAGGATTTAAACCAATAATAATTGGTGATTTTTCTGGTAACAACCGGGATAATGTTCTTATTTTACAAAATCCAAATGTTCTTATTTCAATAAATAATTCTAATCAAATTCAAACTATTAATATGGGGGATATTTCTTTTTATAACAAAATATTTCCAGGTGATTTTAATGGCGATGGGTTATTAGATTTACTTATTGCTCATCCAATTAACAATACTTATGAATGGAGTATTAAATATGCAACAGGTAAAGGATTTATTAATGCTCCGGATAATATATGCGATTTCCTGAAAAAAGATTATTGTTATGCTTTTAGTGATAATACTAATATTTGTAGAAAATACTCAAGAGTTGCTATTCCTGAAAAAATCTTTTTAGGGGATTTTAATGGTGATGGGAGAACTGATATAATAAGATTAAAAGATAGAGAAAGTTGGGGTAATTGGCAGGATATACATATTTATTATTCCAATGGTAATAGTTTTAAAAAATTACAAAGTAATGAAATCCCTTCTATGACTACTGATTATAATAATACACTAAAATATTTTCTTCAAGGTTCACAGTATATTGATTGTAATGGTGATGGGAAATGTGAACTTATTATAACTTCTAAAAATAGCGCCACCTTATTTGGCTTTAATTATAAAACATTTCCCGACAGAAAATTTTACTATAATTATTCTCTTAAATCCATTACAAACGGTTTAGGTGTTTCAACAGAAATTAATTATAAATATCTTACTCAATCTGAAGTTTATAAAAAAGGTAGCGGTGCTTCTTATCCTGTTTATGATGTACAGTCGCCGTTTATAGTTGTTTCCGCTATTAAAACGCCCGACAATAATGATGATAATTATTTTATAACTAAATACACCTATGAAGGAGCAAAATCTCATATCTTGGGAAAGGGATTTCTGGGCTTTTCTAAAATAAATTCAATCCAAACTAACAGATATAGTAATATTATTAAAAGCACTGAAAATACTTTTGAATTATTAACAGGCAATAAAACTATCCCGGATTATTATATCTTTGCACCTAAAGAGCAAAAAATAATGGGAACTGATGGAACTATTTTATCCGATATAAAATCTGTTAATGCTGTTACTTATTTGGGTAATAGAAGAATATTTTTGCATGATTCAATTAAAACAGAAACTAACCACTTGCAAAATACTCGATCTGTTTCTAAATATTTTTATACACCTGGAACCAATTCTTCTGCTCCTTTCAAAGAATTACAAAATGGAAATTTAGTACGTTCCGAAACTAAATATGGTTTGGTAGTAAATAATAATTTTCAACCAAACTGGTTATTCATTACAGAAAATAAATATAAATATTCTGATTACTGTCCCTGGTCTAAAATAAAGTTTACCAAAACTATTAAACAAAATCTTTCTAATCCCCAATATATAAGAACTGTTGATATTGATTATAATGACGATTTTACTATTAAATCAATTATTAATGATGAAGGTACTTCCAATAAAAAAGTATTAACTGTTTACAATTATATAACAGGTGCTGACAAACATAGAGACTATTTCGGTAATCCTTCATCAACTACTATCAGTTCGCCTAATGCTTCACCGCCTATTGATAGCAGGACTACTGAAATGCTTTACGATAATAAAGGAAGGTTCATAACCAAGACTATTACTAAGGTTAACCACCCTGGTCCGGGCAATACAGTTACTACGGTTTCTTTGAAAAAAAATAATGCTTATGAACCTGTTTATGGAAATATTTTAAACACTTCGGATGCTAATAATGTAACTATTAATTATACTTATGATGGCTTTGGCAGGCTTAAAACCCAGACAGCCCCTAATGAAGCTCCAGCCAATTATTCCATAAACTTTGCAGACGATGATTTAATGGTTGGCAATGTTAAGATAAGTTATCGTAAGGATGTTTTACAGGAAGGACTTTCTTCTCAAAACGGGCAGCCTACTATTACCGAATATTACGACAGATCAGGGCGATTGCTTAAAAAAGATAGTAAAGTCTTTGACATTAACGACTCGCCCGGCAATGAGTTATCTTCATTTAGTTATTATAATAATATGGGGCAGTTATGGTTAAGTTCAAGCCCTTCAAAAAAAGCAGGTAATGCAAAATATTCCTGGTCTGTTTTTGAATATGACTTCGCTGGAAGGTTAAGCAAAAGCACTTCTATTTTTGATATTAACTTTAATCCCGAAGAGCATACAGATAATATTGAAAACTATGTTAAAAATTTTAATTCATCTGATAAAACAGTAATTACATATACTTATGAAGGTAGTACAACAACAACTACAAATACAATTTCCGGTCAATGGACAAAAACTACTACAGACGCTTTGGGCAATATTGTTCAAACTGAAGAATTCGCAGGTGGCAAAGTAAACTATATTTATCAAAGCAATGGGAAACCCCGGAGAATTGTTGTTAATAGTGAAAAAATTATCACATTAGATTATGATGAAAACGGTAACCAGATTCTGCTTAACGACCCTGATGCAGGTGTAATGAATTACCAATATAATGCTTATAATGAGTTGACAAAGCAGTCGGATGCCAATGGCAATACTACCGAACTTAAATACGACGCACTCGGCAGGTGCACTAATAAAATCTTTAAAGATAAAAATAATGTTATTACTGATAATATTACTTATACTTACGATATAAGCCCCGAACCGCAATCTGATGAAAAATGCCTCGGCTTACTGACCTATGTTACCGAATCTGTAAAAAATCAATCTTTTAATTATCATTATGATAACTTGGGCAGACTGCTTAGTGAAAAACAAAAAATTGAAGAAGGACAGGAATTTACTACTTCTTATGATTATTATAATAATGCTAACGAACCGAAGTTATTCGGCAAATTGAAAACTGTAACCTACCCTTCAGGGTTTACAATACAAAAGAATTATTCCGATTTAGGCTACCTGTCGGAAATAACCAGGACTGACCAGGGGCATACCGGTGAAACTATTTGGAAAGCTTTAAGCGCTGATAATTCTGAAATCAATGAATACAGTCTTGGCGCCAACGGACTTGTTAATGTTAAGAAAACTACAGATGACTTCGGGTTTAACTATACTGTTGAGGCAAAACATAATAATACCAGCCTGCAGAACTTTTCTTACTCTTTTACTCCTTCAACAGGTAACCTTTATAGCAGGAAAGATAATAACAAAGATTTGACCGAAACCTTTGAATATGACGAGTTAGACAGGCTTGTTACTGTTAAACTAAATGGCGATGTTACTAACTCTATGCAATATAATACCAATGGCAATATCCAAAAGAAGAGGGATGTCAGCGAGGAGGATTATTTGTATAAGGTAACTCAGCCGCAGGTTAATGCTGTCAATATTCTTAATAAAACCAAACAGGGTTTGATTAACAACTTTGAGCAGGATATTAAATGGAACTCATTTAATAAGATTGAGGAGATAACTGAAAAAGATTATTTTGGGAAGAAAACTAATAAGATGTCTTTTGTTTATGGCATTTCCGACGAGCGAACCAAAGCCGTCGCCTCCGAAATAGCACCTGACAACACAGAGCAGGCTGTCTGCACCAAATATTATGCAGGGACTTATGAGAAAGAAGTTTATCCTGACAGCATAAGGGAACTGCATTATATATCCTCAGACAACGGCTTGATTGCTATTTATGT
>JAGODS010000165.1 GCA_017998135.1 Bacteroidales bacterium | reverse complement strand
AAAATTAGACATATTTATTAATACAGTATGGTAAAAAAAATAAAAGATTGAAATATCTGAATATCAATATGCTTTTTAGAATAATCAGAATATTTTTTTATAAGAATGGCAATAAGGGGTTTTGCCTGTTTTTTGATAGTAATCCTGATGATAATCTTCGGCATACCAGAATTTTGAAAAAGGGAGAACAGCGGTTGCCACAAAATATTTTTTTTCTTTAAGCAGAGTAATAATTTTATCAGCTATAATTTTTTGGTTTTCATTATTAAAGAAAATAGCAGACAAATACTGTTCACCGATATCAGGACCCTGACCGTCCATCTGGCTGAAATCGTGAATTTCAAAAAAGTATTTTACCAACTCTTCATAATTAATTATTTCAGGGTTATAAGTAATTTGAACAGCTTCATAATGCCCTGTTTTACCGGAACAGACATCTTTATAACCAGGATTGATTAAATTGCCGCCAGTATATCCAGAGCTAACGTCTAAAACTCCTTTTAATTTTTTAAAATAATATTCCACACCCCAGAAACAGCCTGCAGCAAAGAAAGCTGTATCAGTTTTTGTTTTGGCAGGGATAAAATTTAAAGAAAGAGAATTGACGCAATATCGTTTGTTTTTATTAGTAAAGCCTTCGTTAAAAAAAATATGCCCGAGATGAGCATCGCATTTAGCACAAAGTATTTCAGTTCTAAGGTTGTCGCGGTCAGTTTGTTTTTTGACAGTGTTAGGCAATTCGTCATCAAAACTAGGCCATCCGCAACCTGAATTGAATTTAGAGTCAGAAGCAAACAATGGATTATTGCATCTTTTACACAGATAAATACCTTTTTCGTAAAAGTTAAAATATTTCCCTGAGAAAGCTTTTTCAGTTCCTTTAAAAACAATAATATTTTCCTCTTCAGGAGAGAGATTATTATAATTATTTTCCTGCATATTTTTATGAAAACAGGCAATAATAATGAAACAAAAACTAAGAAGCGTAAAGCACTTCGCCTTTTTCATTCCAGTTGCGTAGTTTGTAATATTGTTGAATAAGAGAGTTAAAATATTCTTTAGTAAGCATCTTATCACGCATAAAACCTGCAAGATGTTTTTCTTTGAAAAAGCGTTCAGGCAGGATGTCGTCAGTATGTTTTCTACCTACTTTAAGATTATATTTTCTGGCAAGATTAGTTATGTCAGCACCGAGTTTCATAAGAGTTTCAGGAGTATAATTAAATCCAGTAGCGGCATTAAGCAGAGGAGCGAGACGGTCGAACCCAAAAGGTAGGAAGTCGCAAACTATCAAGCTATTGCGAGTGTTGACAGTATCTAAACCTTCAATAACGGTTTGAGGAATATCTTCAACTTTAAAGTTATCGCCCATTTCCTGCTCAGTGCACCAAAGCCTGGTGTGGCTTGCAAAGTCGGCAACCGAAAGAACCACTCCCATAGTCAGACAGCCTTTTACATTAACACCAGAAAGCTCCATTCCGAAAATATTAATTGCAAAATCACTGCTTTCATTGCCAATTTTACGGGCGGCGTCTCTGGTTCCGTCAGTAAATATAGCCCCCAGTCCTTCTCTGTAAGCCATTTGTCTGATAAGTTCCTGTTGAGCTTTAAAATTACCCCATTTTAAATCAAGTCCGTCTTTAGCATCAATAAATCCTTTTTCGTAACATTCCATAGCAAAAGAGCAGGTATTACCGGCGCTTATAGTGTCTAACCCCAAGTCATCGCAGATGATATTAGAAATAGTTATTTCTTTAATATTAGGGATATCGCAGCCTGAGCCGAGAAATGCGGCAGTTTCGTATTCAGGTCCTTCTACTTCGTAATTTTCCCATTTAGCAATTTTAGAGCAACGAATAGAGCAGTTAAAACATCCGACATTTTTCCAGTTTAATTGGCTGCGGCAGGCTTCCGAGCTAATATCTTCAAATTTGTCATACACCACTTCTTTCCAGTTATGAGTTGGCAAAAATTCGTTTTTCTGCCCGCTACGGATACATTTCATAGTGCCTTTCTGACGTCTGAACTTAACGCCAGTGTGGTTAAGAATGTCTTTAGTGAGTTGCAGATTGATTTCATTAAATAATTTATCGTCAAAGTATTTAATAGGTTGTTCGCCATCAACTACAACAGCTTTAAGGTTTTTAGAACCCATAACAGCCCCAACGCCACCTCTGCCGTATTGTCTGTATTTATCAACTCCAATGCAGGCGATTTTAGAAAGATTTTCTCCAGCCTGTCCAATAGCAGCTATACGAGGGTCTTTTCCTTTATGTCTGTTTCTAAGTTCATCATTTGTAAAGAAAACACCTTTACCCCAGAACTCTGAAGCGTCAAGCAATTCAATCTTTTTATCAGTAATATAAAGATATACAGGTTTTTCTGCTTTACCAGTAATATATAAATAATCAAAACCTGCTGCTTTAAGCTGAGGACCGAAGAAACCGCCGCAATGTGAATCGTGGGCGCAGCCTGTCAGAGGAGAACGTGTAACTAAACAGGTACGGGCACTCGTTTGCATCTTTGTTCCTGTAAGCGGTCCGTTTATAAAAATAAGAGGATTTTCGGGGGATAAAGCTTCGGGATATGGATTAAGTTTGTCAAGTAAAGCAAAGCCTAAAGCTTTTCCACCTATATATTTCTCAGTAAGCTGTTTGTCAGTATCTCTTATTTCATATTTGCCTGTCGTCAGGTCTATATATAAATATTTGTTAGTGTATGACATAGTATTTAGTATTTAGTATTGGGTATTGGGTATTGGGTATTGGGTATTGGGTATTGGGTATTGGGTTTTTTCAAATTAGCACATTGGTACATTGGTACATTGGCACATTAGCACATTGGCACATTGGCACATTAGCACATTAATCAGATTCTCAACAGGTCAGTAAGAATAGCAAAGCCAGTTTCCATTTTACCTGCGCCAGGTCCGACAATAGTAACTTCGCCGAGTAAATCGGTTTTGAATGAAAGCGCATTTTTAGCACCCATAACACCGGCAAGCGGATTAGTTAATTCAATCATTTGAGGAGAAACAGAAGCAATTATTTTACCATCTTTTTTCTCAACTGAGCCTATAAGTTTCCATCTGCAGTTTTTACTTTTAGCTTCAGCAATATCCGCAGGAGTGATTTTAGTGATGCCCTGACAAGCGACATCTTCAATCTTTAAAGGAGTTTTCATAACAATATTACCAAGAATGGTAACTTTTCCTCTTGCATCGTGTCCTTCTACATCGCCGGTTGGGTCTGCTTCAGCATATCCTAATTCCTGAGCCACTTTAAGAACAGAATTATAATCCATACCTTTTTCCATTTCAGTAAGCATATAATTGGTAGTACCGTTAAGTATTCCGCTGATTTTAGTAATCTCACAACCAGCGAGAGGACCTTCGCAAAGATTTATAACAGGCGTACCAGCTACAACAGTGCCTTCAATCAGAAATTTAACTTTATTTTTATCAGCTATAGCTTTAAGTTCAGCGTATTTAAGAGCAGCAGGACCTTTATTACTTGTAACAACGTGTTTACCTGATTCTAAAGCGGCTTTGCAATGCGAAATTGCTGGGTCGCCTGTTTTAAGGTCTGTATATGTAAGCTCGCAAAGCACAGTAGCATTGCTTTCTTTGATAAGTTTAATGTTATCAAGAGAAGTATTATCTTTAGAAAATTTCTTTTTTTCTTTGGCTTCTTTAAGCATAAGCGCTATGTCAAGTCCATTAGGATTATAAACATTGCCATAAGCGAAATCGCCAACAGCCACTATATCAAAATCAAAATTATAATTATCTTTCAGATAATTTTTTTTGGTTAATAATATTTCACAGATTCCTTGTCCAACTGTGCCAAAACCGAGTATTGCTATTTTATGTTTCATAAAAATATAAGTTTAAGTTTAAAAATATTAAACGGCAAAAATAATTATTTTTATTATTCTATAATAAACTTTAAGCTTGATTAATGGATAATTTTTAATAATGCTCATAAGTTATACAATAGTTTAAGCAAAGCTCTTTAAATTCATAAAAAGTCCGCAAAGAATTTGTAATTAGCAGTGAAATTTTAGAGTTTATATATTGTAAAAACCTTATAAATCTTAGTATAAGCAATGAACCTGATACTTAATATCTGGTATTGGGTATTTAGTATTCAAAATAAATTAATAAGGTTGATATATAAGGAATTAATACTGTTATACTAAGGTTAGATTTTAGTTTTTGTAAGTTATGTATCCTCTATCATTTCTTGTAAATCAGTTGCTGAGTAGTTACAAATGATTAAATAAGATTTTTTTACTATTTCCCTTCAACAATATCAATTTCGTCTGGTGTCAAATCGTAAAGTTCATAGACAATTTTATCAATTTGCCTATCTATATCTTTGCAGCGTAATTCAAAATATGATTTATCTCTTTCGGTTTTAGCGCTTTGAAGTTGCTTTTTGGCTTTTATAATTTGTTCAACTAATTGAACTAATTTATCGTGTTTAGACTTCTCTAATTGATTTTGAATATTAATTTTAGATATAGGAAATATTGATAATTCCTTAACTTTAAATTGTGGAAAAATATTTCTTTGTAATTTGTCAAATTTCTTATCAAACCAATATGATATTAACTTAGAATTAATTATAGCGAGTAAAAATTTCAAATCAACATCTTTGGGTTTAAAAACCACCATACTATTAATATCATTAATAAATGTTTCGTTGGTGAAAATTGCATTAACCATATAAAGTCCTTTAGAAGGAATTTGACGAATTAGTAATCTTTCTCCAGTAAAAGGGACTGATTTTCTTGGTTCTGCAATCCAATCGCCATAATTCAAATATTCACCAGACCATCCTAAATAATAACGACAAACATCTTTACCTTCTAAATATTTTTTAAAATATTCATTTTCTGGATTTATAGAATGAAATATACGATTCTTTTTTTCATAATCAGTTTGTTTAGGAGTTCCTTTTCCAGTTTGATAGACTTTAACACCAGTCGATACAATTGAATAATAAGATAGAGGTTGTGAATTGAGCTCAATTTTATTAATTAAATTAAAATTATTTGCGTTCTTGATTAGATTAATTTGAAAATTATAAAAAGGAGGAGAAAGAATATCAATATTAATATTTTTAGAATAACATATCTCGGAATTTTTCATTTCGCTAACATTTAACACTTTTTCTTTATTATTCTCATATAAAAGCATACAAGTGTCAACATTGGCAGCTTTAAAAACTTTATCTAATATATTTACAATACAAATATTCCCTATTTTGTCAATTATAAATTTTCTTAATAATGAAAAAGAATCAATTGAAAGCCAGTTATTAGGTATTATATAACCTAAAGAACCTTTATAGTTAAGTATAGTAAAAGCTTTTTCTATAAAAAGTCCAAAAGTATTTAACTGTGGCGACTGAAAATGATAATTAGAATAATAATATGATTTTTCAATATTAGTTATCCCTTTATCTCTTGTATAAACATAGGGCGGATTACCGATAATTGCGTCAAAGCCTCCTTTATATCTTTTTTTATAGGGTATCATCGGTTCGTTTGCAGTGTTGGAATCTGTATCCTGTTCTTCGTCTATCCCAATATCAGGAACAAAAATATAGCCCTGTTCTTTTTTATCTTTAAACACATCAGGGAAGGCTGTTTCAAAATTCATAGGGTTTAGTTTGCGTTCTTCTTCGCCTGTTAATAAACTGTCAGTTAATATATCTGTTCCTATTAATGAGTTTCCGCAGATGATATTTTTTGACATATCAGGCAGTATCTTTTCATGAAACAAGACCATCATTTCATTGGCTGTGGCTGTTGTTTCGTCTTCCAGTAGTTTCAGATACAGCGATAATTGGG
>JAGODS010000164.1 GCA_017998135.1 Bacteroidales bacterium | reverse complement strand
ATACAAAATCCGTCTTATAATACCTCAGATTATTTCTCCCCAAGCCCTCAACCTGCTCTCCTTTCACATTTATATAACCCAGTATTACTCTTTTATTTCGTTCATATGTTATAGCTTGACAAATCCCATGAGCTTCAAATTCATCTGTACCTTTAGTTATTCCTTTTTTTTCTAATTCTTTCTGAGTTTTATCATCTACTTCATTATTAGTAGCTAATATACATTGCCTATAACCACTATCTTCTTTGTTCAATTGTATGGTTGCGTGCAATGTAGTGCCTGAACCTGCAAAAAAGTCTAATATTGTTATATGTTTTTGAGGATAAAGTTTTAAAATTCTTTTAATTAATTCTAAAGGTTTTTGTCCATTTTCAAATGAATCAAGCTCACATATTTCTTTATTTAGATTTATAGTTGAAATATCTGTCCATAAATCACATAATCCTTCATTAATATAATCTTTCAAAAATAACATTTGCTTACCTTCCCACCAAATATAATCTAATCCTGTAGGAGATTTAACCAAAGCAGTTTCTGTTTTAAAAGATAATGTTTGCAGAGTCTTATTATTAGTTCTATATATTATTCTTTCAGAATTTTCTATTTTATATTTCAGGATTTCATCATCATTCAGTTTTAAATTATTATCATCAAGATATTTTTTTAAAGGTAAAATTATCCATTCTTCAACTGGTGCCTCAATATTTGAAATAATTTTAGAATAATATTTAGCATAACTTCTAAATTTTTCTATATCATCAACTTTTGATATTTTTACTGGATTTAATTCAATAGTTTCCTTCCCTACAGAATAAATTAAAAGATATTCTTTTATTTTTGGTAATTTTTTATAAACATGTGACATTTTCACACCAGATGTTTCTGATGTTTTTATAGTTATAGAATTAATTATATTTTGATTAAACACTTCGTCTAATAATAGCTTTAATGCGGCATATTCTATATCGTCTATAGATATAAATATTATTCCTTTTTCAGAAAGTAATTTTTTTGCAATAATTAAACGTTTATGCATAAAACTTAGCCACTTACTATGTCGAAAATTATCATCTTTATCAATATAATTGTCGTTGTATCTAAAATCTTTGTTTCCTGTATTATAGGGTGGGTCAATATAAATTAAATCTATCTTGCCAGTATGTGTAAATGTTAGTGCTGTCAAAGCGTGTAGATTGTCCCCTTCTATCAGTATATGGTTAGGATAATTGTCAGTCTGTGATTCTGATGTATTAATTTCTGCTTTGGTATTGGCTGCTTTGCCTTCAAAGTCAAGATTGCCCTGTGCCTCTGCTTTCTTATCTGACTTATCAAGGGTATCCTTTAATCCTTTTTTATCATTGTTTAGACTTTTCCCCAATATCCTCCGCTCAACTATCTCGCGCAAAACAGGCAAGTTTGCTCTTAATTGTTCCTCTACTTCCTCTGGCTTATCTTCCCACACCAAACCATATTTCTTTTTGCTTCTGAGCAAATCAATCAATGCCGACTTCTCTTCATTGGTCAACCCCTCCAATCCATTTATTTTGCTTATTAATACTTTATTTTCCATCATTAAATTCTCTGTAAAATTTGACTGTAAAAATATATATTTTTCTTAAACCACTATTAAAAATCAACTCTAAATATTATTTTTTTAACACAAAGAACTATCACAAAGAACACAACAGAGCGAACCGAGTTCCCTCTCATTAAATAAGGAGAAGGTTAGGCTGAGGTTTTATCTTTTCATACTTTGTATTTATGCGCAATATTATATAATTTTTAAAGGTGCTTATGAGCTCGCTTCGCTTAGTTAAGCATTTTGTTAAATTACTAAAGATTCCCTAATATTAAATATATGAGACCACTCCGAAAAGTAAAAAGTTCAGGCATAGACCAAAAAAAACTCGTAAAGGACCCAAAGTTAATATTGATAATATGCTAATTATACATAATGAGATTTTGAAATTTTAAATAAACTTTTTTTAAAAGGAGTGCATATAATGTACACTTTCTTATTTTTTATATTTTAATTTTTATCTTTATTATATACATTAATTAATTATCTTATTTAAGCTGCTGTTATAATGTTGAAATTTATGTTAAAATTTTACATTGTTATTGCTGTTAATCTGCCTTTTTCTTTTTTGTCATATAGTTCGGCAAGTACTTTTTCTCTGGCTTCATTTTTCTTCTGTTTTAAATTATTTATTTTATTTTTTCTTTTATTTTTTTCTGAATGCATTATCATTTCTTCCAGGCTCATTTTATTATCTATTGAGATATTCATTCCTCTTATATTTTTTGAATCTATGTTAACTTTCCAGTTTAGCTGCAATTCTTCTAATATCTTATCTATATGATAGCGTTTTGAATATTTTTCTAATATATCTTTCAATTCTTTATCGCTATTATTTATATTGATCTTATTATAACTTGGAAAACCAAACATTCTGCTTATTATCATTTCTTTATTTGTTTTTACTGTTTTTCTTTTCCCCATTATTGACTTTATTCCTATGTAAGCTGCAAATTGAGCTATTTCATATTCACTTTTATTCTTATCTCTGAACTCAAATAATAAATATACATTTACCATTGGCATTGGCTCATTTTCCGGTATTAATTTCTCTATTTCTTTTGCTCTTTTTATAGCGCTTTCAGCATTTCCAGTCATTTTTAGAAAACGATAGGCTTCTCTCATTTTAAAGTATTCTGTCGCCCGTTCTTTAAATTCAATATCTGTTTCAAATATATTCATTAAATCTTCTATCTCTTTTTTAGCATAGAAATTACCATAAAAATTAAATCCATTATTATCTTCATTATAATATAATATACCTTCTTTAATGTATTTTTTTATTTTATTAAAAACATAACTGGGCAATTTATTAGCTTTCCTGTAATAATCATATATTAGCTGCCTTGCTACTCCTTGCTCATCTGCATTCATCTTTGTGGAGCATCTATACAATCCAGATGTGATAATATCATTAATAGTTTTCTCTTTTTCAATAAACAAATTCTGCATTAAAAATAAGGGAAATTGTAAATACCTTGTAGTATAATTTTTCATAACTTAAAATATTTATTAATTATTAATTGGTTTTAATTTTTAAAATTCATATAATTGTTTTCTAATAGTTCTTCGAGGTCTTTTTTCTTAAAATAGATTTTACCGCCTATCCGGGAATACTTTAGGATCTTTTTCAGTCGATAATTCTGTAAGCAGCGCTTGCTGATCTTTAGCATTTGACAAACCTCTGATGCGTCAAGCCATTCTGTAAAAGTTTTATGTTCCATTAAATTATTAAAGTAAGTTTATAAATATTATTTATTAAATAGTCATTGTGCAAAGATAGCAATTATAAGTCTTTTTATGACTTTCGGAATGTTAAAAAAAGGTATTATTTATTAACAGATATTATTAATAGATATAGTGTTATAATGCCTTGATAATATTGAGATAATATTGAGATAGTAACAGTTATTAACATTTTATTCTATATTTTTAGCTAAATAACTGTAGTATAATATTTTAATATATATGTATTGTTGTATAATGTTTTTTTAACTTCAGTATATCGAATATTTATGCTTCGAATTACAAATTATTATTAAATAGTTAATCAGACATTGCTTAGTTATCTTATTTTTAGAGCTTTACTAATATTATTTTTGAAAAAACTTAGTAATTGAATAATTTTCACTATACAAATCTATGAATTATTATACAAATAATTGCAATTATATACATAAACATCTCAAGACCATTGTTATTACATTATTTTGCTGTATATTTGCCATCAGTTCATTGGTGTTGTTATGGTGTTATACTCTTGTTGTTATGATGCTATAATTATGTCTTTGATTCATTAACTATATTTTTTTTTATTAACCCTTTAAATTATTAAACTATGGGACGTATTATTTTATCAGACTTTATCTCCGATATTAGGGGTAAAGTTGGCGGCACTGTTTACAGCCGCAACAGATTCGGGTTTTACAGGAAGGCGCTTGTCATTCCTATTAACCCCAGAACTGAAGACCAGGTCAAGGTCAGAGACCTTTATTCCGGCGCTTCTAAACTCTATGGCAGCTTGTCTAATTCGCAAATGCTGCTCTGGCAGTCGCTTGCTCAGAACTATCCGCAAACGGTTAGGGGCAAATCTACGGTTCTTACTTCTTTTCTGATGTTTATGAAGCTAAATCGTAACTTACAGGAAATTGATGAAGCGCCTATTGTGGACGCTCCTGCTTATGATGACCCGCAGATTTTTGAATCCTTTTCTGTGGATATGGTTACTACTCCTGGCAGTGAGGACATTACGCTTAATATTTCGCCTGCTATCGCAAGCGGGACTAAGTTAAAAGTCTTCGCTACAAGGGTGCTGAAACCCGGCGTTAGGTTTGTTGAAGGTAATTTCAGAAAAATTGCTGTACTGGACAGTACTTTCGTGTCAGGCGATTCTATTGAAGCCGCTTATATCGCTAAGTTCGGCGGCTCGCCCAGAACCGGCGAAAAGGCTGCTTTTCGTATTGTCGCTGTCAGTAAAGCTTCCGGGTTTGCTGGCAGTTCAATGCAAACTATTAGCGTAGCTACTGCTTAATTATCGGCATTTTTAGTTGCTTTGTTAGACCCGGTGGCTTGTTCTGCCGGGTCTTTTTTATTGCTTATTTGCTGAATTTTGTATTATGTTATTATCCCTAAAAATTCGGTTTTCTTTTCATTGTTTTCAATTAATATTCCTGTTATTTAGATAATTATATATCATTATTTTTTTCCGTAGAGGATACATTTCAATAGAAAAATTAATATCAATGAATTATTGTATTTCCCTTAGAAAATTAACAATAATGCTTTTATTTGCAGCTTCTTGCTGTTGGATGATTAGTTATGTTTAATCTGTTTCATAAATACTATGACAAAATAGGGTTAAGTTTGATTTTAATAAAAAAAGTATATTTTTGTAAAATTATTTATTATTAAATTACTCATACTAAACTCATCTATATTATGGATATATTAATCAAGATACTCCAATTGCTGCTAAGCCTTACTATCCTTGTACTTGTTCACGAATTCGGGCATTTTTTCTTTGCTAAATTATTTAAAACAAGAGTGGAAAAATTCTATCTTTTCTTTGACCCCTGGTTTTCTCTTTTGAAATTTACTAAAAAAGGCACTGAGTACGGAATTGGCTGGATTCCGCTGGGTGGTTATGTGAAAATTTCTGGTATGATTGACGAATCTATGGATAAAGAACAATTAAAAAAACCCCCGCAAGAATGGGAATTCCGCTCTAAAAAAACCTGGCAGCGTTTTCTGATTATGATTGGCGGTGTTTCTTTTAACGTATTGCTGGCTATAGCTATATTTATCTTTACTTTATACGTCTGGGGCGAAAACTTTCTCCCTAATGCTAATGTTACTAACGGCATCGCTGTGGATAGCATCGGCAAACATCTCGGCTTAAGAAACGGAGACAAGATTCTCTCTGTTGATAAGCACACTATTAAAGACTTTAGTAAAATTCCAGCTTATATTATTCTTAATGACGCTAAAACTATACAAGTTCTCAGAGATAACAAAACTGAAGAAATTGTTTTACCTGCCGGCTATATTACTAAATTAATCAAGCATAACTCTCCTGAATTTCTTACTGTAAGAGTTCCTTTTGAAATAGCTGATTTTGCAGCAAAATCTCCTGCCAGAGATGGCGGTTTAAAGATTAATGATAAAATTATCGGTATTGATACTATAAAAACTTTATTTTTTGATGAGTTCCGTGCTGAAATTGTTAAACATAAAAAACAAATTGTTAATATAAAAGCTATACGCGGTGCAGATACTATAATTGCTAAAATCCATGTTA
>JAGODS010000006.1 GCA_017998135.1 Bacteroidales bacterium | reverse complement strand
GAACAAAGAGCATCAAGAGCTATAATAAGAGCAAACCAGATAACATATTCTTTATGACGGGGGTAGCGTAATAATTCGGCAATGGAATGAGAGAATATTGTTGTACCGATAACAAATATGAGCGATGTAGCTATTAATGATATTAATGCTGTGCTGTAAACCCTATCCTTATCTGTAGAGTTTTGCGAGAACCTGAAAAAAGCGGTTTCCATCCCATAAGTGAGTATCACGATAAGAAAAGAAACATAAGCATACATCTCAGTGATTGTGCCGAACTCGGCAGTGGAAAAAACCCTCGTATAAAGAGGAACCAACAGGTAATTGAGTATCCTTCCAATGATACTGCTCGCACCATAGATAGCTGTTTGTCCTGCAAGTTGTTTTATTTTGCTCAAGGTCTGTTATTAAAAGGTTGCAAAATTAATTTATTTGAGGAATAGTATATTAAATAATTACTGTTTATTCATTAATCTGATTAATTAATGAATTTTTTCAAAAAATACATCTCCCGCAGATTTCGCAGATTTTCGCTGATATTAATTTTTTCTGCGTTTATCTGCGTTATCTGCGGGAACTAAGCGAAGCGATCTCATAAGCACCTTTAAAATTATATAATATTGCGCATAAACTCTAATGAGTAACTTTTTTGTATGAATTATAAAGGTTAAGTCTATTATTATTAAACTTTGCGTTACTTTGCAATTGACTTTGTGATACTTTGCGGTAAAAATTAATTAAATTACCAACTTTATGGATGCTCACTAATTAAACCGGAAAATTAAGTAATAAGCAATAATTTTGTTAATTTGGCTTTAGTCCAATATTTCCATATACTTGCGGGAGTTTTCAGACATCTGCTAAAAGTTTTTTTAATGCGTTTATAATTATAATTCATTGCTTGCTGACGCTTTTACAGTGTAATTTTGTATTTTAGAGAAATCAGATTCTTTAATATTTTATAAATTTGCTTTTTATTAATTAATAGATAATGATAAAAATAGATTTCAGGTTAAGGGGCAATTATAGAAATTATAACTTGCTCAGATATTTTATAAAAGCTCGAAAAACAAGCGAAAGAGAAGAAACACCAAAAGGTTTTTTATCAAGTGAGGTAGATTATAGAGATATTGACGGACAGCTAAAAACAATAACCACCAATTTTGAAGAAACCCATTTCATAAGTCAGCCTGATACTGATAAGGCAACTGAGTTCCTGTTTTATTTGCTCTCTGCAAGAAATGGAGATATTAAAGCAAAGCAGATTATTTCAGAACTTACTGAAAAATATTATAAAGAAAAGGAAAGCTATTGTGCAAATTTGCAATTTATAGAAAATTCTTACATAATCCCTTCTATATCAAATAATAAATATAGCCTGGCAGAGATAAGCCATAAAGGCTCAATTTTGCTTGATTTGGTGCAGGAAGGTTATCCTGTGCCAGATTTTTGCATTATTTCATCAGCAGCATATAGTTTGTCATATAACGAAAGAAAAACCGTCATCAGGCAGGCTATCAAAAATCTTGAGATGATGACAGGATTAAGTCTCGGCTCATACGGACTGCCTTTAGTATTTGCTATCCGATGTGCTATGCCGATGCAGATACCCGGGCTTATGCCAACTTATCTCAATGTTGGCGTTACTATCAAAAGCTATATGGCGCTTAAAGAGATATATGGTCCGCTGGTAGCAAGTAAGATTTATCTAAATAATCTTAAAACAATTTTTAGTCTTTTAGGTTCTAAATCCGATTTACCCGAGTTTTTTAATGACATTAAAGAAGACTCAGACGCTACAATTAATTATAAAATAAAGTTTTATTATAAAGTTATTTCGGAAAAAGATGACCGTTTACTGTGGGACCCATATTATCAGGTGCATTTTTTTATCAACCAGGCGAGAATATTTTACAAACATAATAAAGAACTGTTATATACCTTTATTAAGGAAAAACAAGCATGTCCGTCTTTCATATTACAGAAGATGGTATGGACAGTCAGGGGAGACGATTCCTACCCGGGAGTAATTTATTCAAGACACTCAAGAACGGGCATAGGAGTACAGATAGAAAGTATGCGCAATATCTTCGGTGAAGAAATTATGACAGGTAATATCACAGCGGAAGATGATGAATATTTAGACAGAAGCGAGATAAAAAACAAATTTCCGGCAATTTATCATTTTCACCCGTTACTTGTTGAACTGGAGAGAAAGATACAATCCCCCGCAACAATTGAATTTGCTGTGGAATCGGGTAAACAATCCTCGCTTTTTGCTGTTTTACAACTCAATGCCTCCGAGCTAACCGGTAGGGCTACTTTGCTTTCAACTATAGAATTGAATAAATTAGATATTATACCAAATGAAAGAGTAGTAGAGTTAGTACGCCCATATCACCTGAAACAGATATTTTCGGAACGCATAGATGACAGATCATTTAAAAACCTGGAGTTTTTTAGCTTTGGAATATCCATACTACCACGCTCGGCAGTTACAGCTAAAATATATTTTTCTGCAACAGCGGCCCTTGAAGCAAAGAAAAAAGGGGAAAATGTTTGTTTCTGTAAAGAGACCTTCCAGCCAACAGATACCATAGTAATGGGAGAAGTAGATGCTATTATCAGTTTAAACCCGGTAGCAATACACGTTGTAACAGCCTGCAGGGGATTCGGCATACCCGCATTAATAGACCTCCGAAATAATGGAGTGCAATTGGTAGGTAATACTTTGTATAATGCAAAAGGAATGAAAATCAACGAAACCGAAGTCGTAACAATCTCAAGCAAAAATAAAGCTCTCTTTAAAGGTTCAGCCAAATTTAAACCTGCAAGATTTCAGAAATATTTGCTTGGTGAAAAAATTGAGCTTGACGAGAAAGAAGAAAAAGTATTCAGGAATATGGCTACTACCTTCAAAACCTATCAGGTTATAGTTAATTCCATTGACCAGAGCAAAATTGTAAATATTTCCGAATTAGCTAAAATTATAAGAAACGACCTTAAAGATAATCCGGGAAAAGCTTCCGATTTTCTCAACAAATGGTTTGATATTCATAAAAATGAATATGTTGAACAAATATTACAAAGTGAGCTCGGCTCTCACCAGGAGCAGCATACTCTTTATAACTTGCTTAGTAAAGACAGAAAAATAGTTTTTTTTAAGAATGTTATAAGTATTTCACAGAAAAGAGAATTAAAAGGATTTACGGCAGGCTCTTTTATGCTGGGAAGGTTTATTTGTATCCGGCATCCGATGGTCTTCTGGCAATCTTTAACACCCGGGGAAATCGCTTTTTTGCTTAATGAATTTGTGTATTTTCAAAAATATATACAGGTGCTCAATGATGTTGGGGAGCATAACCTATACACAGCCCGTAAGAAAATACTAAAAGACGGGCTGGACATTGTAAATATTGGCTTGGCAGATGTCAAAACCTTTATTACTCTCAAACTTGCCAAACCCGACTGGAAGAAGGTTATTTCTGCTTTTAATTTCCATACACCAGGTGAAACACTCGCTTTTGCTGACCTCCTTCAAACCAAACCCTTCGGTTTCATTTATAATTATGACAAAGCCTGGGAAATGAACGAATTAAAAGAAATCTGCTCCAATGAAAAAATACCTTTTCCTACTAAAGAAGATGTTTAAAAATTATGTAGGGCATTTTTACCTGAGTAATTTCTTGACTATGCTTACTAAATTTTAAGCCCTGAAAGGGCATAATATATTAGCACAGTCTGTATAATTAATCCCATAACAGTTGTATAAGTTTACAAAGCCATTGCTGAACTATTTCATAAGGCTTTCATACCTCTTATTATAGGTGTTGTTACGATAAGTTTAGGTATAGTTTAGGGATAGTCTTGGGATAGTTTAGGGATAGTAAATTGTTTTATTCTCATTTTTATACATTACAACTTGTCTTTACTTATGGAATATATCGCTTATTAAATTTATCTCCCTGTCTTTAAAACAAATTTTATAAAATTCTTATTCAGGGTCTTTATAGTCCATCAAATATTGTGCCAAAACAGAGCCGTTCGGTTTAAATTTATCTCCTATAATTGCAAACTGTCTGAACGAATAATTGTCTCTTTTATTTAACGCCTTTTAGCGGATAATATTATCTTTGAATCTTTATATTTATCATTTTATTAGCTTCTATTTTTATTTTCAATATATGTGCATTTAATTAAAAAATAAGTAACTAATCAGTAGCTGATTAATATGAAATAATAAAGGTTTCAAAACATACATAATTTTATTTTTATTTTTTTAACCTTAGTATAAAACTTGTTCCCTTATATATCAACCTTATTTGTTTATTTTGATGTATAAATGTTAGTAAAAAAGGTAATAAGGTAGATTTTGTTTCTTTCATTGCTTATACTAAGGTTTATAAGGTTTTTACAATATATAAACTCTAAAATTTCACTGCTGAGTAGTTAAAAAAGTAGAATAGAATAACTGAATTACTGAGAAAGTCTTAGTTCGTTATTTTAATGTATAATTCAATGTTAGCTATGTTTTTGGATTTTTTCCAATCAGGTGTTGCAATTTATATAAAATTTCAGGGTTTTCAATATCAACCCAGTTACAGTAAAAATAATTATCAAATTTATAGGTCATATTTTTGGGAGAATATACCCAAATTCCTTCACGGGCTGCAATTACAAATTTTTCTGCCTGTAATCTTATTGCATAAGATTTAGCTTGAAAATAAGCTTCTTGTAATTCTTTTTGAGTTTTGATTTCAAATTTTGATTCTAAAATCATTTTTGCGCTTTCTTCTCCTCTGGTTGGGTTTGCACCAAAGCAATAATCAGGATAATTTCTTTCGCCACGCCCCATTTTAACAGGCATTTGACGTATCCAATCTTTAAAATTATATTGTAATAATTCCAATAAAGGTTCTATTAATTTAATTTCTACATCTCGTTCACTATTTAGATCATCCCCATCAATTCTATTTGTTGGTTTTATTGAAGGAATATTGTCTATATTCTGTCCTTTAGATTGTAATATTGAAAGCAATTCAAGGTATTCATTATATTTAATTGGATAACCATTAATACCTTGTAAGTTCTTTCGTACCAAAGGGTTTTTAGACCATAAAAAATTATTTTCTAATTCACATTTTGTTATTTGTACATCAAGTTTTATTGGCTTTGAAATATATACTAAGTTATAATAGTAAAAAAATGGATCAGCAAATCCATCCCCAACAACTCGCCAGATTGAATGAATATAACTGCGTGGTGTTAAACAATACATCACAATTATATCTCCTTTCTTTGAATCTATATTTCCTTGCCAGAAATCAGTACTATTATCTGTTGCATTATCTAAAAATTTAAAATCATTTTTACTGCCGCCAACAAACCATACCCTTGAAGGATTAGGTAATTCTGTATCCTCCAATTCGCGTATAATGTTTGGTGCAAAATCATATAAAAAAGCACATAATTCGGCTGGTTTAAAAGCATTAACTTTTCTAAATTCGAGTATTGCTTCACATAGAGCAAGATAATAAGTCGCCCTTCCATACCAATCTTTTTTCTTAGGAACTTCAGGTATTATAATGTCAAATTCATTACATATTTTTTTAAATTCATTGAATTTAAATTTAAATGTATATGGAAAAAAATACTCTGGAAATGATGAATATAATACTCTTGAGAAAAATTGAATGTCAGTGGCCCAATGCTTAAAATTATTTTTTCCAATAATTTTAAAATCTTTAATATAAATCCCTTCACTAATACATTTTTTGTAAATATTAGGCGCTTCATCAATATTGAATCCAAATTTAATAAAATAATCCTTTAAAAGATTATACCAATTAACTTTAGAGTTGACAATGTATTTATCTAAGTTATTATGATTTAATTTTTCCAAAATATCAGGATTGCAGTCCCTGATGTATTCATTGTCAGGGAAGTTAAAGTTATCCCATTTATTAATACAATCTTGACCTTGAACAGAATTTTTATATAAATTCCATATATATTTATTAAATCTCAATGTAGTAAATTTTTAAATATATTTGTAAATAGCTGTTAGATATAACAATTTAATAAGATAAAATAAATTTAATTTATTATGCAAATATATTAAAACATATCAATTGAGTGTTTTTTTAACTACTAACATTGCTAATAATTCAGTTTAGCAAAAATATGAAAAATAATTATATAGTATTAAAAAATTCAGAATTTGGTTTAAAAAGTATTTTATTGCTAATTTTTAAAATAAATCTATTGTTTGCTATGTAAAGTTTTTTAAATTCATCATTTATCATTCATCATTCATCATTTATCATTCATCTTTCAAAATTCTACTTTATATAAAAAATAATATATTTGCAGCAATAATATATTATGAAAAATAACTGGGAAAGGCGTTGGCATCCGTTGCTTCAGGAGTGGGTTGTAATATCTGCAAGAACAGCCGACAGACCCTGGTCGGGTTCTGTTTTAAATACTGAAGCTGATATATTGCCTTCTTTTGATGAGAATTGCTACCTGTGTCCAGGTGTAAAGAGGGCTTCTGGTGAAGTTAATCCTCATTATATGGAGCCTTTTGCATTTAATAATGATTTCCCTTCTTTTGCTCTTAATGCGCCTTTTACTGATTATAAAAGTAATTTTCAAATAACAGAGCCGGCGACTGGAATATGCAGGGTACTTTGTTTTTCACCTTTGCACAATCTTACACTTGCCGAAATGGCTGTTAAAGATATTGAGAAAGTTATTTTACTTTGGAAAGACGAGTTTGAAACTCTTTCAGCCAATCCTGAAATTAAAAACATTCTTATTTTTGAGAATAAAGGCAAATGTATTGGTACTTCAAATCCTCATCCGCACGGACAGATTTATGCTACAAGTTATATTCCAAAAAATGTGCTTCTTGAATTAAATTCACAATCAGATTATAAAAAGAATCATAATAATAGTCTTTTAAGTGATTTGTTAGAGAATGAGTTAAGGTTAAATGAACGCATTGTTTGCTATAACAATCATTTTGTTGCTTTTGTGCCTTATTTTGCAAGATTTGCTTTTGAGAGTTGGATAGTTCCACGAAGAAATGTTGCGCGAATTACAGATTTAACTAAGGAAGAAATTCTTGCTCTTGCTGATATTTATCAAAGGATGCTTGTCAGATATGACAATCTTTTTAATATGTCCTTTCCCAATATAACTATACTCTATAACGCTCCTGTTTATAAATCAATTAAAGATGGTGATTTCGTTTTCCATATTGAGTTTTACCCACCGCTGCGTTCGCCTGATACACTTAAATATCTTGCGGGTTTTGAAACAGGAGGTGGAAATATTATTAATCCTGTTATGCCTGAAGACGCTGCAGCTCGGTTAAAAGCCGCTAATGAGATACATTATAAAAACCTTAAAAATGAAATAATCTAAAATAATAACATTCAAAATTAAATAATATGGAATTAAGTTTTAATCTCGGATGGATTGATTACACAATTATGCTGACCTATTTTGTTTTTGTAATAGGCATAGGTTGGTTACTTAAACGCTTTATGAAAACAAGCTCCGAGTTTCTGATGGCAGGCAAATCAATACCTGCCTGGATAACGGGGCTGGCTTTTATTTCTACTAATCTCGGCGCACTCGAAATAATAGGGATGGGGGCTTCAGGAGCTAAATATGGTATGGCAACCTGCCATTTTTATATTGTAGGAGCTATACCGGCTATGATTTTTCTCGGTATTTTTATGATGCCTTTCTATTATGGCTCAAAAGCACGATCTGTACCGGAATATCTGAAACTACGCTATGACGAGAAAACAAGAGGTTTCAATGCTTTCTCCTTTGCCATTATGACAATTTTTGCTTCAGGTATATCAATGTATGCAATGGCGATGCTTATGGAAACATTGCTCGGTTGGGATTTTACTTTCAGCATTGTTATTTCGGCTATCATTGTGCTTGTTTATACTTACTTAGGCGGACTTACCTCTGCTATTTATAATGAAGTATTGCAATTTTTCCTTATAGTAATCGGTTTTTTGCCACTTGTGTTTTTAGGGATGGAAAACATAGGCGGCTGGCAGGCGCTTAAGACTCAGCTTGCAGATGTTGCCACCAGACAAGGGTTTGGTGCAGATGCATATACCAGCACCTGGTCTAATATGGCTAAGCCTGCCGATAACCCGATGGGGGTTGAGTGGTTTGGGTTATTTATGGGTTTGGGCTTTGTACTTTCTTTTGGCTACTGGTGTACTAATTTTCTTGTTGTACAGAGGGCTATGGCTGCCAAATCAATGAATGCCGCCAGACGCACTCCGCTCATTGGCGCTTTTCCCAAAATGTTTATTCCTATTATTGTAATTATCCCGGGTATGATAGCGCTGGCTCTCACTAATATTCCTGATAGCGGCTTTGCCTTACCTGCAAAAGACGGCTCTTTTGATTTTGATAAAGTAATGCCTATGCTGCTTGGACATTACTATCCTAACGGATTATTAGGGCTCGGCATTACTGCTCTGTTAGCATCTTTTATGTCGGGGATGGCAGGCAATGTTACTGCTTTCAATACTGTCTGGACTTATGATATTTATCAAAGCTATATCAGTCCTGATAAATCTGACAAACACTATCTCAGAATGGGACAAATGGCTACTGTTTTCGGTATTTTACTAAGCATACTTACTGCTTATGTCGCCAGGATGTTTAATAATGTTATGGATTTTCTACAGTTGATTTTCGCTTTTATCAATGCCCCATTATTCGCTACTTTTCTACTGGGGATGTTCTCAAAACGCACTACGGGGCATGGCGCTTTCTTCGGACTAATAGGAGGCACTTTTGCAGCAGCGCTACATCACGGGTTTACTCAACCTTTTGGAGCAAGCAGTTTTATTAAAGGGGGCTGGTTAGGCTCTGTGCTGCATCAATATCCGAGTGAAATGGCTCAAAATTTTTGGACTGCTATTTTTGCTTTCACTGCCTGTTTTATACTTACTCTTATCATTTCTTTGTTTACGCCCCAACTTAAAAGCAAAGAAGAACTTACTGGTTTGGTTTATTCGCTTACTCCCAGGATAAAAGAGGATGCTGATATTAAATGGTATAATAAACCTGTTACTATGGCTATCATTGCCGGATGTTTAATGCTTATTATTACTTATATTATCTGGTAAACAATCAAAATTCAAAATTCAAAATTTAAAATTTATAATTCAAAATTCAAAATTCATAATGGGTATAGATATAAAAATTCCAATCGGGTTAATGTTTACACTTCTCGGTTTATTGCTTTCAATCTTTGGTTTTGCTACAAGTTCTGACACAGAACTATATGCTAAATCCCTTAATCATAATATCAATATTATTGCAGGCTTGCTAATGCTTGCTTTTGGTGTGATTATGCTTATTTTAGCAAAAGTAAAAAATCAAAAATAAATCAGGAGCTTTTTAAGCAAATATTATGATTTTTCATTTTAGTTTTTTATATAATTTAAAAGACTGATATTATATTATTTGATAAAAATATATCTTCACATAAAAAAAAAGATGTAATTTTGTCAATTATGGAATTAACATTAAAACATAATAATAAAAATAAATACGGACAATATTTTACCCCTGAGATGGTGGCTGACTTTATGATTGGTTTAGCTGACATTGATAAAAATGCTAAAATATTAGAACCTTCCAGTGGTAAAGGTGTTTTTTTAAAGTTACTTTATGAAAAAGGATTTAACAATATAACAGCTTTTGAGATTGATGAAACTTTAAACCAAGAATTTCCAGTTGTTCAGCACAAAAGTTTTATCTCAGCAGAATTTAATGATAAATATGATTTAATAATTGGCAATCCACCTTATATTAGATGGAAAAATCTTGAAGATAAACTTAAAAGAGAATTGCAACATAATTATTTGTGGAATAAATATTTTAATTCTCTTTGCGATTATTTATATATATTTATACTAAAATCTATTGAGTTGTTAAATGAAAAAGGTCAATTAATTTTTATTTGTCCTGAATACTGGCTTAATACAACTCATTCAATCGGTTTACGTAATTATATGGTTTTAAATGGTTATTTTGAAGAAATTTACCATTTTAATGAAACACCAATATTTGATAAAGTTACCGTTTCTATAATTATTTTTAAATATATAAAATCAAAGAAAATTCAACCAGAGATAAAGGTGTCAAAATATCTTGAAATACAGAAAATTACGACACAGATATTAAATGATTTGCAAAATAAAAAGTTGGATAAAAGTTATGAGTATTTTAATATTTCGCAATTCCAAATTAATGAACGTTGGTTGTTAGCTTCAAAAGATATTAAAGTAGAATTAAAAAAAATTGAAAATAGTTGTAAAAAATCAACTTATAATCATACTCTTTTTGTTGAAAAAAATAAACAGGAATATCATACTATTGGAGAAATTTGTGATATTGGAAATGGTTTAGTCAGTGGGCTTGATAAAGCATTTCAGTTAAACGGAGTTTCTTTAAATGCAATAGAAAAAAACTCTGTTCTTCGGGTTGTAAAAGCTAAAGATATTCAACCTTTTTTTTATCAAAATATAACTAATTATATTTTTATTACTGAAGATGTTGATGAAGAGGTAATAAAAGTTAAATATCCCAATTTTTATAATCAACTTCAGGCATATAAAAAAGAATTAGACAGACGATACCAATATAATAGAATTATTCCTTATTGGCAATGGGTTTTTCCACGTAGTTTAAATCTTTTCAGTCGTAATGAGAAAAGAATTCTTGTACCATGTAAAGAACGAATTTCCAATAAAGACCACTTTCGTTTTGCACTTGCTCCTAATGGAATTTTTCCTACTCAAGATGTTACAGCTCTTTTTAGGAAAGAAAAGACCAAAGAAAGTTTAGAATATATATTATGTTTATTAAATAATTACAGGACTTTTGACTGGTTAAAGTATAATGGAATAGTTAAAGGAAATATAGTTGAGTTTTCTGAGAAACCTCTTTCAAGCATACCTTTTAGACCTATTAACTGGGCTGATAAAAATGAAATAGAACTTCATTATCAAATTACTGAAAAATGTAAATTGCTTTTTCAAACAAAAAATTATGAACTTATTAATGAAATTAATCAACTGATTAATATACTTTTTTAATATTATTATGATAATTGACTTTAAACAAATACAAAAACAATTAAAAGGTCGTTTCGTTCCTAAACCCTTATCGGGAACTTTATCAGGACATGCAGCAGGAGAGCCTTTTGATAAACATTGTTATTTAGTTATAAAAAAACAATATCCTAAAAATACTTTCCGTCAATATGAATATTTGAATTTTCTATACAGCAAAAATCTCTCTGCTATTGGTTATAAAGAAAGGGAACAGCTTTTTAATTCACCTACAGTAATGTTTTTATTAAATCGTGGAAAAAACGCTATTGATAAATGGAGTATTGAAAATCCTTTTGATGAAAAACAAAATGATACAGCGGATATTTTAGTAGTAAAAGATGGATTTTACGAAATAATTGATATTAAGACAAGAAATATTTCTAAATCAGCCCAAGCCCCTAATATTATTTCTGCTTATAAATTAGCCCTGCTTTGTGCAAAAATGATTGATAATAATGATTTTAACACTTTCAACCTTAATTATATTGAAATAGATTGGTTATTGAAAAATGAGAAGTTAGTATGTCAGGACACGCATTATGTTAATCTTTTTAAGTCTGATCCTCAATATTTATACATTAATTGGGCTGCAGCTATGCAAATTCAATTTCATATTTGTGATTTAAATCAAAATTATAAAAAGTCAAAAAAACAATGGGCAAAAGATTATATAAAGCATTTTGTTTTGCAAGCAAAGAAACGCTCAAATGATATGATATTAAAATTTGTTAAACCTTTTGAAAAGTATATAGATAAAAAGTAAATTTGCACATTTTTAATTTTAATCATTTTATATGAAAATAGCTGATAATATAGGAGAACTAATAGGCAGAACGCCTATGGTTAGATTAAAAAAATTAACAAACGGTTTAGGAGCAGAAATAGTAGTAAAACTTGAGTCGTTTAACCCTGTTAGCTCTGTAAAAGACCGTATAGGCTGGGCAATGATTGAAGAAGCAGAGAAAAAAGGATTAATAAATAAAGATAGTATTTTGATAGAGCCGTCAAGCGGAAATACCGGAATAGCTTTATCTTTTGTTTGTGCTGTAAAAGGTTATAGGATAATAATAGTGATGCCAGAAAGTATGAGCATTGAAAGGCGCAAACTGATAAAAAGTTTTGGCGCCGAATTAGTACTTACACCAGCGTCGGAGGGAATGAAAGGGGCAATAGATAAAGCCAAAGAACTGGCAGCAGATACTGCAAACTCTGTTATATTGCAACAATTTAAAAATGAAGCTAATCCGGCAATACACCGTAAAACGACAGCGGAAGAAATATGGAATGACACAGAGGGAAAAATAGATATTTTAGTAGCCGGAGTAGGTACAGGAGGCACAATAACGGGGGTCGGAGAGGTTTTAAAAAGTAGAAAACCAACACTGCGGATAGTAGCAGTAGAGCCAGCAGCCTCGCCGGTTTTATCAGGCGGATTGGCAGGAGGACATAAAATACAGGGAATAGGAGCAGGCTTTATCCCAGATATTTTAAATACAAAAATATATGATGAAATAATAGCAGTAAGCAATGAAGATGCTATAGCAACAGCGAAGAGACTTATAAATGAAGAAGGTATATTATGTGGTATATCATCAGGAGCTAATGTATGGGCAGCTTTACAGCTTGCGAACAAACCTGAAAATAAAGGAAAGCTTATAGTTAGCTTCATCTGCGACAGCGGTGAAAGATATTTAAGCACAGATTTATTTAAGGATTAAGCAGGGATTAAAAGTAAGGAATTTAATAATATGCTTAGAAAGTTAAGAGAAAATTGTGTAGGAATAGCCGGAGCAGGGGGATTAGGCTCAAACTGTGCAGTGTCGCTTGCGAGGGTAGGAGTTGGTAAATTAATTATTGCAGATTTTGATGTTGTAACTCAAAGTAATCTTAACAGGCAGTATTTTTTTAAGGATCAGATAGGGGAGAAGAAAGTTTTTGCGTTAGAGAAAAACATAAAAAGAATTAATCCTGATGTTATAGTTGAAGCTCATGAAATAAAACTAAACTCTGAAAGCGTAGTTAGTCTGTTTAAGAACTGCGATGTAATAGTTGAAGCTTTTGATTTAGCAGAGATGAAACAAATGATAATAGAAACAGTACTAAGAGAAATGCGGGAAAAATACATTGTATCAGGTATAGGTCTTGCAGGTTGGGGAAATAATAACTTAATAAAAACTCAACAAATCGGTAAACTTTATATTTGTGGCGACAATTTGACAGAAGTCTCTGAAGAACATCCGCCATTAGCACCCAGGGTAGGAATAGTGGCTAATATGCAGGCTAATCAAGTGCTTGAAATACTATTAAACATTTTATAAGATGAAAATTATACTAAATAACAGGGAGGTCTTTATTGAAAAGGAAAGAGTTAATGTTTCCGAGTTACTTCAAATTCAAAATTTTTCCTTTCGTATGTTAATTGTTAAAATTAATGAAGTAGTGATTAAAAAAGAAGATTATAATATAACTTATATCAATGAAAATGATTATGTTGCAGTTATTCATCTTATGAGTGGCGGATAATGTTAATAGTTAAATTTTGATTGTTTGGTAACAAATATTAATAAATATTGAAAGGATAAAATAAGGGTATTTTTTAGTTAAAAAAATATATTTATATTTGCAGTGAAAAATAGAGTTGTTTTTTAATGCAAATAATACATTTTTAAAAATGCTTTATTCAGGTTATATAATATCTTGTTCTATTTTTATTTTATTAACCTTTAATTCTTTTGGACAGAATAATAATGCAGCGGGAGGTCGTTCTGCTGCAATGTCGCACAGTTCTTTATGTCTTGAGGATTTGTGGTCTGTTTTCAATAATCAAGCCGGTTTGGCGGGATATGGTAAAACAGCAGCAGGCATTTATTGCGAACAGCGTTATATGCTTAAAGATTTACAGAGTAAGGCAATAGCGTTGGCTGTCCCGTCAAAGTCAGGTGTTTTTGGTATAAGTTACAGTAGTTTTGGCTTTAATCAATATAGTGAAAATAAAACAGGACTGGCTTTTTCAAAAGCTATTTTTAAGAATTTCTCAGCAGGAATACAATTAGATTATTTGTATAATCATATAGAAGGAGATTACAATGAATATTCTGTTTTAACTTTTGAAGCAGGTATTTTAGCAAAAATTTCTAAAAAATTCTCTTTTGCTGCACATATTTTTAATCCTGTAAATCAAAGTAAAGACCCGGATACAAGAGAGCTGAACAGCTCTCTGATTAAAGCAGGTTTATTATTCAAGCCTATAGAAAAAATTCTAATTACAAGTGAAATTGAAAAGAATTTTAATTGTAAACCCCAGTTAAAAGCAGGCACAGAGTATAATATTGTGAAAAATATATATCTGAGGGGCGGTCTTTCAACAAATCCAGTAATTAATTCTTTTGGCTTCGGGTTTTACTGGAGGAAAATACAGGTAGATTTTGCTTCTTCTATACACCAGACTTTGGGCTACAGTCCACAATTTTCATTGGTTTATAATTTAAAATAGATATTGTTTTATGTATAAATATTTATACATATTATTTTTAATAAATTTTGTACTTAATAGTTTTAGTCAAATAGTTCCTGATGATGATTTTATTAATTCAATGCTGGAATTAACAGTGGAACATAATGATAAAGAGGATGATTTTAATGATATTTTTGAGCAGCTTGAAGTATATAGGCATTATCCGCTTGACCTTAACAAAGCATCGGCAGCAGAGCTGAAACAATTGATTTATCTTAATGATTTGCAAATCGGTAATCTTATAGCATATAGAAATAAATATGGCAATCTATTTACTGTTTATGAGCTGCAGGCTATAGATGGTTTTTACCTTGAGGTGATTTTTAAGATATTGCCTTATGTCTGTGTTAAAGTAACTTCGGATATCCCTGATTTTACTTTGAAAGATATAGCTAATAAAGGGAAAAGCCGCATAAGTTTAAAATATCAGCAGATAGAAAAAGAGCAGGAAGGATATAAGCTGGGGGATAGTTCAGGATTCGTTGGCTCGCCTCAGAAATATTATTTTCAATACAGGTTTAATTATTATGATAATTTGTCTTTTGGTATTACAGCGGAGAAAGATGCAGGAGAAGAGTTTTTCAAGGGCAGTCAGAAGCAAGGTTTTGATTTCTATTCGGCGCATCTTTTTGTTAAAAATACAGGTAGAATTAAAAGTCTGGCAATAGGAGATTATCAGTTAGGTTTTGGACAGGGATTAACTTTGTGGACAGGCACTTCTTTATTTGAAAAGTCTTTAAACCCAGTGAATATAGGGAAAGCAGGCGATTGTATCAGACCTTATACTTCAACTGATGAGAATAATTTTTTAAGAGGTATGGCTACTACTATCAAAGTACGTCCTTTGGAAGTTTCTACGTTTTATTCACAGAAAAAGAGAGATGCTAATCTAAACCAGGATAAGCTAACTGTCAGCTCTTTACAGGAGAGTGGGTTGCATTCTACCAGATCGGAAATAGATGATAAACAATCGCTTGACGAGACTAATTACGGGGTGCATCTGAAATATAAACAAAAAAGGTTTGAATTGGGAGCAACATCATACAGGCTTTATTATGACAAAGCCCTGCAAAGAGATTTTCAACCATATAATCAATATAAATTTTATGGTAATAAACATTCAGGTTCAGGAATAGATTATTCATATTCATTCAATAATTTAAACATATCAGGCGAAGTAGCAAGAAGCGGAAATAATAAATATGCTTATTTGAATAGAATTATATTAAGTCCTGCCTATAAATTTACTTTTTCGTTTTTATATCGCAATTATGATAAGAATTATTATTCGGTTCTAAGTAATGCTTTCTCTGAAAACACTGAAGATAATAACGAGAAAGGTTTTTATACAGGCTTACTTTATAGGATAAACGATTTTTTTTTAATTTCGGGTTATGCAGACATATATAGTTTTCCGTGGTTAAGATATGGCATTGATGCACCTTCGAAAGGTGCCAATTTCGCTTTTAAAATTAATTACCAGCTTACTGATAGATTAATGGTATATTTTATGTTCAGGAATAAAAAGGCTCAGCAAAATTTCAGGAAAACAGAAAATAATTATAATGTAATTGAGGCTTATAGCAAATATAATTACAGGGTGCATTTTGAATATAAGCCTATAGAATGGCTGAAATTTAAAACCAGGGCGGAGTTAGTAACAAACAGCTATGAGTTTAATACAAATAAAGCAGGTTTTATACTTTATCAGGATTTTAATTTAAAAACTCTGAATAATAGGTATAATTTTATGCTAAGGTATGCCTTGTTTGATACCGATACTTACGATGAGAGAATATATGTTTATGAAAATGATCTGCCGCATTCTTATTCAATTATTCCTTATTACTTCAGGGGTAGCCGCTTTTACATAGTGCATCTTTATAAAATAGCTAATATTGAGCTATGGATTAAATATTCACAAAGTTGTTTTCCTTATTTAAGTTCTATTGGTACAGGGCTTTATAACATAAATAGCAATACAAAACCTGAGATAAAAGTAGAATTAAGATTAAATTTATAAATATGAATTATTTTATAGTCTGAGGTAAGGACTTTAAAAAAAATTAATATTTTTGCTAAATTTTAAAATTACAAACAATTAAATAATAAAATTATGTTTAAAGGACATCCAAAAGGCTTATTTGTTTTGGCTCTCGCAAATATGGGGGAGCGTTTCGGCTACTATACAATGTTAGCCATTTTTGCTCTGTATTTACAGGCTAAATTCGGACTTAGTGCCGGAAAGACCAGTATTATTTACAGTACTTTTCTTGCCTGTGTTTATTTTCTGCCTTTGTTAGGCGGGATAATAGCAGACAGGGCTTTAGGATATATAAAAACTATACTTATTGGTATTTTTGTTATGTTTTTTGGTTATTTTTTGCTTGCTTATCCCAGCCAGCCCGATACATTCGGTTATATAATGATGTTCACAGCTCTTGCTTTTATATCGCTTGGCACCGGTTTTTTTAAAGGTAATCTCCAGGCTTTGGTCGGGAAGATGTATGACGACCCTAAATATAGCTCCAAGCGTGATATGGCTTTCAGTATATTTTATATGTGTATAAATATAGGCGCCTTTTTTGCTCCGTCGGCTGCCGAAATGGTTAGTAATAAAATACTTGCTAAAGACGGTTTTAAATATGAAGCCAAAGTGCCTGATTTGTCTTTTAAATATCTGAATTATAAAGTTGCAGATAGTACTGCCTTTAAGGATAAAGTTGTTCTTCAACTTAATGAAAAAGGAAAAAAGGTTAATGATGTGAATCTTGAAATTAAAAAAGCTAAAAATAAAGAAGGTATCATCTTTTATAATGATAGTATTAAGATTAATAACCAGTTGACTACTATCGGTCAAGCTCAGTTGGGGAACAGGTTTATTTCATCTAAGCTTTTTGCCGGGAACTATATTAAATCTCTTAGTCGTTCTTATAGCTGGGGATTTGCAGTCGCTTGTTTTTCTTTAATTATTTCTTTAGGAATTTTTATTTTCTTCAGAAAACATTACAACTATGCGGATGTGAGTCGTAGTAAAGATAAAAAGGATGTTAAATCAAATGAAGAGGAGCTTACTCCTGAGCAAACCAGAGAACGATTAATAGCACTGGGTTTAGTTTTTATTGTTGTTATTTTCTTCTGGATGGCTTTTCACCAGAATGGCCTTTGTCTTACCTTTTTTGCCCGCGACTATACAAATTTGCATATAGGTCCGCTGTTTAATCTTTCTTTCTCTCTTTATTCTTTAATCCCTTTGATTATTGGCTTTTTCGGATTATTAATGATATTCCAGAATAAAGAAATGAAAAAGAAAATGGCTGGAGCTGCTTTAACTGTACTATCCGTGATAGCAGTTGTTTATTATTATTATTACTCAAAAACCAATAATCCTGAAATTATTGAAAAAGGCTTTATTTCTATTACCCCTCCTATATTTCAGCAGTTTAATCCTTATTTTATTGTATTACTTACTCCTTTATTCCTTGCCTATTTTAGTTGGCTTAATAGTAAGGGTAAAGAACCTTCAGCACCTAAGAAAATCGCAATTGGAATGTTTATTGCCGCTGTTGGCTTTATCATTATGATGACTGTTTCATTCGGTCTAAAATCGCCTTCAGAACTTGGTGGCGCTGTGTCTGATTCTCTTGTTTCTCCTTTATGGCTGATGAATACATATTTCGTTTTAACTATTGCTGAAATATTTATCAGTCCGATGGGTATTTCGTTTGTCTCACGTGTTGCACCTCCTAAATACAAAGGTTCTATGCAGGGTGGCTGGTTTGCCGCTACTGCTATTGGTAATTACCTTGTCGGAGTTGTAGGCATCTTTTGGCTTATTATTCCTCTTTGGGCTTTATGGGGAATCTTAGTGCTTTTCTGTGTACTTTCTGCGATCTTTATAGTTTCTATTTTAAAGAGATTAGAAAGAGTTACTAAATAAGAAAAAGTCATTTAGCTATATAAAAAAACCTTATCTTTTGTATAAAAGATAAGGTTTCTTTATTATTAAACCGAAACAAATAAATCAGAAGTTCAGATTTATTTTTTTTTCATCAATAAGCTTACGCATATTTATAAGGGCGTATCTCATCCTTCCTAATGCTGTATTAATGCTAACGCCTGAAATGTCGGCAATCTCTTTAAAACTTAAATTAGCATAATGCCTCATCAAAAGGACATCTTTTTGCTCAGAAGGCAGTAATTCTACTAAATTGCGTATATCTTTATACACTTGCTCTTCAACCATTTTGTCTTCGATATTATCATCATAAATTTTAACTTTTCTGAAAATATCAGTATCATTTTTGCTATCGAATATAGGCATTTTTGTATTACGTCTGAAATGGTCTATAATGAGGTTATGAGCTATCCTGTAAACCCAAGAAATGAATTTGCCCTCCTCATTATAATAGCCGGATTTCAATGTATTTATTACCTTTATAAAGGTATCCTGAAACATATCGTCTGCTAAATCCTTGTCTTTGACAAGTATAACAATATAAGTGTATATTTTGTCTTTGTGGCGTCTGAAAAGTTTTTCAAAACTTTGTTCATTGCCCTGAAGATACTGACTTATTAGCTCTTGGTCACTAATTTGATGGGTTTTCATAAAGCCTCCCTTTTAAAATTGGTTTATAATTTTATAAAAGGGTATATTTTTTTCTATAGTCAGTCCTCCTGTGAGATTTTTTAATTATTATTTTGCAAAGATATATAAATCTTACATACCATTCCAAATTTTTTTTCTTATTTTTTCTATTTATTTTTTCAAATTACTTATTTTCATAGTTTTAAGTATGAATTTTTTTTTCATATTATTACTAATAATTCTTAAATGCAATTATGAGACTACTAAACGTCTTAAATTATTTAATATTTTCTTTAAATACTTTGATTATCAATAGCTTCGGTTATCAGAAGCATTCACGCTTTGTCTAATTTTAGATATTTTTAGAGTTACCTCAATTATTAATTTAAAAGATACGATTTAAACGAAATATATCAATATTACGAAAAACAATTAATTTTGAACACATTTTTAAGCGATGGATAGGTTTAGAAAATTAGCTTCAGAGTTAGCAGGTGAGCTATTTACGGATAAGTATTACAGAAGCATTTATGCAACTGATGCATCGGTTTTCAGGATAATGCCTCTTGCAGTGGTTTTTCCAAAGAATAATGATGATCTGCGAAAATTAATTCTTTTTGCAAATAAGGAGCGATTATCGCTGATTCCCCGCGGAGCCGGGACTTCGCTCGCTGGTCAGGCTATTGGAAAGGGCATTATTGTGGATGTATCCAAATATCTTGATAATATTATAGAATTAAATACTGAACAGCGTTGGGTGATTGTTCAGCCCGGTATTATTCTCAATGAATTAAATCGTTATTTAGAGCCTTTTAATCTTTTTTTTGGTCCTGAAACTTCCACTTCTAACAGATGTAATATTGGAGGAATGATTGCAAATAATTCCTGCGGCTTACATTCCCTTATTTATGGCAGCGCCAGGGAACATACGCTTGAGATTAAAGCTTTTCTTAGTGATGGAAGTGAGGTTTTGTTTAAACCATTATCAAAAAAGCAATTTAATCAAAAATTACTGGGTAATAATTTAGAAAATAAAATTTACAGATATATCAACAATATTTTATTAGATACTTCTGTAAGGGATGAAATATCTAAACAATTTCCTGATAAATCTATTAAAAGAAGAAACTCCGGATATGCAATAGACTTACTGGCAGAAAGCAGTTGTTTTAAGGAGGAGGCTGAGGATTTTAATTTTTGTAAGTTGTTATGTGGTTCTGAAGGCAGTTTAGCCTTATTTTCTGAAATCAAACTTAGTCTTGTTCCCATTAATAATAAAGAAAAAGCTTTATTGTGTGTTCATCTTAATAGCGTTATAGAGGCTATGTATTCTAATCTTATTGCTTTGAAGCATAAACCTAATGCTGTAGAACTTGTTGATAAAATTATTTTGGATTTAACTAAAACTAATATAGAACAACAGAAAAACCGGTTTTTTATTGAGGGCGATCCTGGAGCAGTTTTAATTATTGAGATAGAAGGCGATGATAGAGAGGATATAAAGAGTAAAGCGGAGCAGATAAAGAGTGATTTTCTTACAGCCGGCTTTGGTTTTGCTTTCCCGCTTATTTTTGGAAATGACAAAGCTAAAGTCTGGGCATTGCGTAATGCCGGTTTAGGGATATTGTCAAATATACCGGGGGATGCCAAACCTCTGCCTATTATTGAAGACACAGCTATTTCTGTCCAGGATTTGCCCGGGTTTTTTATAGATTTTCAAAAGATATTGAAGGAATTAAATTTAGAATCTACCTATTATGCTCATATTGGAACAGGAGAAATTCATACCAGACCTATTATTAATATAAAAACGGCTGAAGGTCGCAGCCAGTTTCATAATATTGCCCGGTTAACGGCTTTATTGGTTAAAAGTTATAAAGGTTCTCTCAGCGGTGAACACGGCGATGGCAGATTAAGAGGGGAGTTTATTAAAATGATGTTTGGAGAAAAAATATATTCTTTGTTTTTAGAGCTTAAGCAATGTTTTGATGTAAATAACATATTTAACCCGGGTATTATAGTTGATGTTAAACAAACTGATGATGATTTACGCTTTTGTGATAATTACAGGCAATTGCAAACGAAGACTTTATTTAATTATAGCGAATCAGTTGATTTCTTAAGAGCTATTGAAAAATGTAACGGTTCAGCCGATTGCAGGAAACCAAATAATGCAGGCGGAATGATGTGCCCTACTTATTTTGCAACCCGTAACGAGTATTATTCTACCAGGGCAAGGGTCAATCTTTTACGCGAAGTATTAAGCAATCCTAATAATAATAATCCGTTTATCTCAAAGGAGCTTTATAAAATACTTGACGGTTGCCTGTCTTGTAAAGCCTGCAAAGCCGAATGCCCCTCTAATATTGACCTTGCTAAATTTAAAGCTGAGTTTTTTCAAAAATATTATGACTTTAAAGGCATAGGATTAAGAGCCTTATTATTTGCACATATAGCCAAAATCAGCAATATATTTTGTAGTTTTGCTGCTTCGTATAATAAAATCATTAAATCTAAACTTTTTAGTCCGCTGATTAAAACCTTCCTTAATATTGCCAGTGAAAGACAACTTCCTGCTATTTCAACAATAAATTTTTATAAATGGTATAAGAACTATATTCGCTCAGGCGCTTCTTCTTCATATAATTTAAATAAGTTTGATTATATAAATAATAATCAAAAACAACTAATACTATACATAGACGAATTAATCGCTTGTTATGATGCTGATTTGGCTATAAAAACTTATAAATTGTTTGAAAAGCTTGGTTATAAAATTCATATTATTAAGCTTGCCGAAAGTGGCAGAACTTATATTTCAAAAGGTTTGCTCAGAAAAGCAAAAAAGTTCGCTGAAACAAACGTTATGTTGCTTAGGGATATCGTAACTAAAGATTTACCCCTTGTAGGTATTGAACCTTCTGCTATACTGTCTTTCAGGGACGAGTATCTTTCGCTTGTTAATGATGAATTAAAGAAAGACGCTATTAAAATAGCTGATAATTGTTTGCTTTATGATGAATTTATTATCAGGGAAAAAATCAAGGGCAATATATCTTCTGAGCAATTTACTAAAATACCTGCTCAAATAATACTACACGGGCATTGTCATCAAAAAGTACTTGCTTCTATTGAACCTTCTGCTGCTATGCTTTCAATTCCTGTTAATTATAAGGTTGATATTATACCTTCCGGTTGTTGTGGGATGGCGGGCGCCTTTGGCTATGAAAAAAAATATTATCAGCTTTCTATGAAAATTGGAGAGCAGGTCTTGTTTCCCTATATTCACCAAAAAGGAACCGGTAAAATTATATCTGCTCCAGGTCTTAGTTGCAGGGAACAAATTTTTCACGGCACAGGTCTGCAAGCCCTTCATCCTTTAGAAATATTATATAAGGCTTTAATTTAAAAAAAATATTTCTTTAATTAAAAGAAATTGTGTTATTTTGCAAACTATAAAAATTTAGATTATGGAAATAAAAATAAAAAATTCAATTATCAGATTTAGCTTGCTTTTATTAAGTTTAATAGCTTTTTTATCAGTTGGTCTAACTCAGCCTAAAATACAATTATCCAAATTGAATTCTGAATATATTAAATATTTAGATACTGTTAAATCTGGTAAAATTTCAAATTACTCAAAGTATGGTTATCCTTTAAATTTAGTTCCTTTGCCTGTTGAACCTGATTTTAGTGCCCTAAATAATATCACGAAACATAAAGCGGATATTAAATTTGATGCTGTTTATGATATGAGAACAACTGGATATTTAACTCCTGTTAAGAATCAGGGTGCTTGTGGCTCTTGCTGGACTTTTGGTACTTACGGCTCAATAGAATCTCTTTGGAAAAAATCTGGTTTTGGGGAATTTGATTTATCTGAGGATAATTTAAATAATTGTCATAATTTTTTGCTTGCTCCCTGTGCTGGTGGTCACATTTATATGTCCACAGCTTATCTTGCAAGGCGTTCAGGTCCTTTTACTGAAGTTCAGGACCCTTATATTGACAGCCCTAATGATTGTCCTGCTGGTTTAACACCATTTAAATATGTTACTGATGCCCGGTTTTTGCCTAAAGAGCCCAATACTATTAAACAAGCTTTATTGGATTATGGTGCTTTATATATTTCAATGTATTGGGATGATGCTGCTTACAGAGCTTCTGATTATACATATTATTATAATGGTGCTGGCTGTGTGAGCGGTCATTGTGGCGGTCATGCTATTACTCTTGTTGGATGGGATGATAATAAGATAACTGCTGGCAGTACCGGTGCCTGGATATGTAAAAATAGTTGGGCTGCTTATTGGGGTGAAAATGGATTTTTTTATATTTCTTACAATGATGCAAGTGCTTTATCTAATGTTGCTTATTGGCCCTCTAAAATAGATTATGATAACAATTATAAAGTTTTTACTTATAGTGAATTAGGACAGGTATCAAGTGGCGGTTATAATAACAATACCGGTTATGCTCTTATTAAATATAATATAGGTTTTTATAATATTATTAAAAAAATTGGTACCTGGATTCCTGCTTCAAATGCTACAATAGATTATAGTATTTACGATGATTTTAATGGTACAGAATTATCAGGCTTATTATATTCGCAAACTAATCTATCTTGCCTTTTCCCCGGCTATTATAGCTTTGATTTGTCAAGTCCTGTTAATACTACTTCAGATAATGATATTTATATTTTAATTAAATATTCAACTCCCAATTATAATTATCCTATTCCTATCGAATTATCTTCTTCAGGCTATTCTAATCCCGTTATTGAAACTAATAAATGCTGGGTTAGCAGTGATGCAACTCCCGGTAGTTGGGAGGAAATTGGTGTTAATCTTAATTGGGATTTATGTATTAATTTATACGCTTCTGTTGACGATAATTCAGCTCCAAACCCTAATTTTACTGCAATTAAATCTTCTGTTTTTGAAGATGAGCCTGTCTATTTTACTGATTTATCTGCTCCTGTTCCCTCTTCCTGGGAATGGTTATTTGAGGGTGCTACCCCTGCTTCTTCTAATTTACAAAATCCTGTTGTTGTTTATAAAAATTCAGGTATTTTTGATGTGAAATTAACTGTTACAAATGCTTTTGGTTCCAATAGCTTAATTAAATCTGATTATATTATAGTTTCTGACAAAATATATTGTTCAGGTGCTTCTAATGTTTGCGATGAATATATTAGTAATGTTACTTTATCAAATATTAATAATAATTCTTCCTGTTCGCAAGGAGGATATTCAGATTATACCTCACTAATAGCAGAGTTAAGTAAAAATATACCTTATTCTATCTCTATTACTAATGCTGTTGTTTATCCTGGCGACCAGTGTGGAGTCTGGATAGACTGGAATCAGGATAACGATTTTGATGACTTTAATGAAACTGTTTATATTTCCAATGATGCTCTCTCTAATTATTCTGCAATTATTTCTGTTCCTTCGGATGCATTACCGGGTCTGACAAGGATGAGAACAAGAATTACTTATACAGGTAATGTTTTGCCTTGTGGAACAACTCAATATGGTGAAGTAGAGGATTATTCTGTTATGATTAATCAGACGCCTGATATTGTTGTTTATCAGGATAATAAAATTATTGATAATAATGGTTATTTTATTATTAATGACTTTGTCAATGTTGGTGATTATAAAGATGTTGTTTTTACAATTAAAAATTCAGGAACTGATAATTTAATTATTACCGGTACTAATGAAGATTCTGATGATTTTTCTTTATCTCAATTGCCTTCAAACACTATATTACCCAATGAATCTTCAGATTTTACTCTCAGGTTTCAACCTACCGGCTCTGGAGAAAAAGTTACCAATGTTACTATTGATAATAATGATGTTAATAATAACCCTTTTAAATTTACTGTTAAAGCTAATCCTGATTTACCTAAATGGACCTATATGATATATTTATATGAAGATGGTACGGGACTTGATGGTGTGGATGATTTTAATGAACTGGAAGCTAATGGTTCTATTGAGGGTGTTATTAATTACATTGTACTGTATGATGCCAATGATGATAATAAGGATGGTATTTATTATGTTAAAAAAGATCAGAATGGATATAACAGTACTTTAATATCTGCAAGAGTAAGTACTTTTTTAGGTACCGACCCTAATATGAATGACTGGCATACTTTAAATTCTTTTATGCTTTGGGTTAATGATAATTATCCTGCTCAACATTATGGATTGACTTTATGGGACCACGGTAGCGGTATTTTTGAATTACAGAAAACTAATATTTTAAAAGCTTGTGTTGGTGATATGAAATTATGGGAATTAGGCTATGCCTTAAATAATTTTGTTACTGCAACAGGAAAGAAAATAGATATTGTTGGCTTTGATGTATGCTTATTAGGACAGTTTGAAACTGTTTATCAATTAAAAGATTATACTGATTATGTAATAGCTTCCCAAATAACTGAACCTGCTGATGGCTGGGATTATGTTTCTGCATTTGCCCCTTTGAATGCTAACCCTGATATACCTCCTGCTCAATTGGTTATTAATATTGTTAATTCTTATATAAGTTTTTATCAGGCTTCTTCTATAAGTGTTACTCAGGCTGCTACTTCTACTGAATCTTTTATAAATGATATTATCCCTGCTTTTAATAGCTTTTCCGATTTATTAATAAGTTATTTGCCCGCTTATATTTCTCAAATTCAGGCAATAAGAGCTGCCTTATGGTCTAATAATTATAATCCTGACCATAAAGATTTAGGTAATTTTCTTAATAAAATTATTAACCATCCTGACTTACCTGCTGATCTTAAAAGTTCTGCCCTGACTTTATTAAATAATTTTGATAATGCTATTATTGCTGAAGGGCATATAGGTGATGAAAATGCCGATGTTACTGGTCTTAGAATTTGGTTCCCCGATAATATCAGTCAACAGCCTCAGAAGATTTATTATCTTGACCCTTCTCAATATCTAAATATCAATCAAACTAGCTGGGACGATTTTCTTATCGCTTATGACTGCAATTATTTTAATATCTCTGTGCAACCTGCTAATTATATCAAATGTGTTGGCGATGATGTCGTTCTTTTCGTTACTACAAATGGGTTTGATTTAGATTATCAATGGTTAAAAGATAATATTATTATTGATGGTGAAACAAATAGTAGTTTACAAATAAGTCCTGTTACCCTTAATGACTTCGGTTCTTATTATTGTATAATTAATAATAATTGTTATTCTATTACAAGTAATTCAGCTACTTTAACCGTTAATCCTTTACCGGAAGCAATAATAACGGCAAAAGGACAAACAGAATTTTGCGAAGGCGGAGAGGTAGAACTTGAATCCAGCGAAGCTGTATCTTATAAGTGGTTTAAAAACGGTACTCAGATAGACCTAAGTACAGACAGAACATATCAGGCAACCGAAACAGGAGCTTATACAGCAGAACTCACAGACGGCAATAACTGTATTAATATATCTCAGGCAATGGAAGTAACAGTTAATCCTTTACCAGTAGCAATAATAACAGCAAAAGGACAAACAGAATTCTGCGAAGGCGGCCAGGTAGAACTTGAATCCAGCGAAGGCGTATCTTATAAGTGGTTTAAAAACGGTACTCAGATAGACCTAAGTACAGACAGAACATATCAGGCAACCGAAACAGGAGCTTATACAGTAGAACTCACAGACCTCAATAACTGTGTTAATACATCTTCAGCAATGGAAGTAACCGTCAATCCTTTACCGGAAGCAATAATAACAGCAAAAGGGCAAACAGAATTCTGCGAAGGCGGCCAGGTAGAACTTGAAGCCAGTGAAGCTGTATCTTATAAGTGGTTTAAAAACGGTACTCAGATAGACCTAAGTACAGACAGAACATATCAGGCAACCGAAACAGGAGCTTATACAGTAGAACTCACAGACGGCAATAACTGTATTAATATATCTCAGGCAATGGAAGTAACAGTTAATCCTTTACCAGTAGCAATAATAACAGCAAAAGGACAAACAGAATTTTGCGAAGGCGGACAGTTAGAACTTGAATCCAGTGAAGGTATATCTTATAAATGGTTTAAAAACGGTACTCAGATAGATATAGCTACAGACAGGCTCTATCAGGCAAGCACAACGGGAGCTTATACAGTAGAACTCACAGACGGCAATAACTGTATTAATATATCTCAGGCAATGGAAGTAACAGTTAATCCTTTACCAGTAGCAATAATAACAGCAAAAGGACAAACAGAATTCTGCGAAGGCGGACAGGTAGAACTTGAATCCAGTGAAGCTGTATCTTATAAGTGGTTTAAAAACGGCACACAGATAGATATAGCGACAGACAGGCTCTATCAGGCAAGCACAACGGGAGCTTATACAGTAGAACTCACAGACCTCAATAACTGTATTAATATATCTCAGGCAATGGAAGTAACAGTTAATCCTTTACCAGTAGCAATAATAACAGCAAAAAGACAAACAGAATTCTGCGAAGGCGGACAGGTAGAACTTGAATCCAGTGAAGCTGTATCTTATAAGTGGTTTAAAAACGGTACTCAGATAGATATAGCGACAGACAGGCTCTATCAGGCAAGCACAACGGGAGCTTATACAGTAGAACTCACAGACCTCAATAACTGTGTTAATACATCTTCAGCAATGGAAGTAACCGTCAATCCTTTACCGGAAGCAATAATAACGGCAAAAGGACAAACAGAATTTTGCGAAGGCGGACAGTTAGAACTTGAATCCAGCGAAGCTGTATCTTATAAGTGGTTTAAAAACGGCACTCAAATAGATATAGCGACAGACAGGCTCTACCAGGCAAGCACAACCGGAGCTTACACAGTAGAACTCACAGACCTTAATAACTGTGTTAATACATCTTCAGCAATGGAAGTAACAGTTAATCCTTTACCGGAAGCAATAATAACGGCAAAAGGACAAACAGAATTTTGCGAAGGCGGACAGTTAGAACTTGAATCCAGCGAAGCTGTATCTTATAAGTGGTTTAAAAACGGCACACAGATAGATATAGCGACAGACAGGTTCTACCAGGCAAGTACAACCGGAGCTTATACAGTAGAACTCACAGACCTCAATAACTGTGTTAATACATCTCCAGCAATGGAAGTAACAGTTAATCCTTTACCGGAACCAATAATAACAGCAAAAGGACAAACAGAATTTTGCGAAGGCGGACAGTTAGAACTTGAATCCAGCGAAGCTGTATCTTATAAGTGGTTTAAAAACGGCACACAGATAGATATAGCGACAGACAGGTTCTACCAGGCAA
>JAGODS010000162.1 GCA_017998135.1 Bacteroidales bacterium | reverse complement strand
GTCCCCTACTGAAAAAAATGTCTTTATCTATATCACAATTATTAATAATTGCATTAAGCACACTATTATAATCTGCAACATTAATATTATGGTCTGTAACGATTTGAATTTTATTAAACATCATCTGCCCTGCACCCCATAAAGCATTAATAATCTTAGCACCCTGACCAGGATATTGTTTTTTTATACTTATTATAGCAAGATTATGAAACACCCCTTCAAAAGGCATATTCATATCTGACAACTCAGGCGCAATAGATAATTTAATTAAAGGCAGAAAAATGCGTTCAGTAGCCTTACCGAGAAAAGTATCTTCCTGCGGCGGAATACCGACAATGGTAGCCGGATATATTGCCTGCTTTTTATGGGTTATTGCAGTTATATGAAAAACAGGATAATAATCCTGTAAAGAATAATAACCTGTATGGTCGCCAAAAGGTCCTTCCAATACAGGCGCTTCGTCAGGGTCAATATATCCTTCCAAAACAAAATCTGCATCTTCGGGAACATATATATCATTTGTAATACATTTAACCAATCTGACGGCTTGTTTTCTTATAAAACCTGCTAATAAATATTCATCAATATTTTCAGGTAAAGGAGCGGAAGCGCAATAAGTATAAACAGGGTCGCCACCTAAGCTGACAGAGACAGGCATCTTTTGATTAAGCTGTTTGTATTTATTAAAATGAGCTGCCGAACCCTTATGCAGATGCCAGTGCATTGCTGTACTATCCTTAGACAATACCTGCATTCTGTACATCCCGACATTTCTAATACCTGTTTGCGGGTCTTTGGTGTGAACATTTGGCAAAGTAATAAAAGGACCTCCGTCGTATTGCCAACATTTAAGTATGGGTAATTTGGCAAGGTCAGGTTGAGTTATTAAAACCTGCTGACAATCGCCTCTGCCTTTTATATGTTTGGGTTGATAACCGGATATTTCTTTAAGTCTTGGAATAAGTTTTAACTTATCAGTAAAATTTTTACCGGGCTTTGAAAACGCAGTAAATAGTTTTATTATACGTTCTGAAATATCATCCAAAGAATTAACACCAAAAGCCTGACATATTCTTTTATAAGTTCCAAAAACATTAATAAGCAAAGGAAATTCCGTTCCGTTATTTTCAAAAAGCAAAGCAGTCCCGCTATTTTTAACAACCCTGTCGGTTATCTCAGCTATTTCCAGTTCCGGCGAAACAAATTCTTTAATCCGCAGCAACTCCCCGGCTTTTTCAAGTTCTTTTACATAGTTATTCAACCCTTTAACCATTATATCAAATTATCTAATTCTATATAGCCTTTAATTTTTTGTACCATTTTGGTATAGAATCTACAAAGATTAAAATAACGCAAACTAAAAATACAGAAGTAATAACAGAATTAATAATGCCTTGAGTATGCGTTGCATTTACCGATATCTGGGGTATATAAATACCTGTAAGATTTTTTATACCTGCGAATACAGTTGTAATACCGACAAAAATCATTGGTAATATAGTTATCCAGGCATATTTGCCTTTGCCTATATTAATAATATATGAAGTGCCGACAGCTAAAGCAACAGCAGCCAGCAGTTGATTGGCAATACCAAACATAGGCCATATTGTTGATATGCTTCCTGTATAAATAAAATAGCCCCAAACACCAACAATTAAAGCGCTACAGATAAGATTTCCCGGCAACCAGTCAGTCCGGCTGAAAGGCGTATATACCTTACCAATAAATTCCTGCAATATAAATCTTCCTATTCTTGTTCCGGCATCAAGAATAGTAAGTATAAATAAGGCTTCAAACATTATCGCAAAATGATACCAATATGACATCAATTCCTTTAATCCCGGAATAGCAGAAAATATCTGAGCCATACCAACCGCAAGCGAAACCGCCCCGCCGGTTCTCCCTGCAAGCTCCTCCCCTACTTCGTTAGACAATTCGGCAAGATTTGACTGCACAAAGCCCATCTCCTTTAATGCAGGTAATACTGTCTGCATCTTTTCAACAGGTATATTTATTGTAAAATAATCCAAAGGAAATAAACTGCTTGCAGCAATCAGGGCAAGTATAGCAACAATACCTTCTGACAACATAGAGCCGACAGCAATAGTTTTAATTTCAGATTCCTTCATAATCATCTTTGAAGTAGTCCCCGAACTAACCAATGAATGAAAACCCGAAATAGCGCCACAGGCTATTGTAATAAACAAATAAGGAAAGACAGAACCTGGAATAATAGGACCGCCTCCATTTATAAATTCAGTAAAAGCGGGCATTTTTAAATTAGGAGCAACAATAATAACTCCTAAGCCCAGCATCGCTACAACACCCAATTTCATTATAGAACTTAAATAATCCCTTGGTGTCATTAATAACCATACAGGTAAAGAAGAAATAAAAAAACCATAAACCACCAATAAAATAGTTAAAGTATGCCTGTCATAATTAAACCATCCTGCAATTGAAGAACCAGGTATATATTTACCAAATATAACGGCTAAGGTCAGGAATATAATTCCCATTACAGTAGCTTCTGCGGTTTTACCTTTGCGAAATTTATACATCCATAAGCCCATAAAAATAGCTATAGGAATAGTAGCAGCAATAGTAAAAGTGCCCCAGGAACTCTCTGCTAAAGTATTAACCACAACCAAACCCAAACCTGCCAATGCAAAAATAAGATTTAAAAGAATAACAACACCTGCCATACTACCGCTTAGCTTGCCTATTTCCGCTTTAGCTATCTCGGCAAGCGATTTGCCATCGTGCCTTACTGAAGCCATTAAAATAACAAAATCGTGAACCGACCCGGCCATTACAGCACCTACCAATATCCATAAAAATCCCGGGAAATAACCGAATTGAGCAGCTAAAACAGGACCAACCAAAGGACCTGCACCTGCAATAGCTGCAAAATGATGTCCAAAAAGCACCCATTTTTTTATAGGAAAATAATTCTGCCCGTCATACAATCTCACAGATGGAGTCTTAAGAGTATCATTTAAGGTAAGTACTTTAGCAGATATAAAACTAAAATAAAAACGATAGGCAAGCACAAAAACCAAAACCGCTCCTATCAATAATGGCATTGCATTCATAAACAAATTATTTATTTTTTCAGTTTACAAACATATAGTATTTTTTTAATATATTATCTATATCATTATAAACAATTGTTGTTCTGATGATTTATAATTATACCTAAGAGGTATGCTGTAACTACTCAGCAGCAGATTAATAAGAAATGATAGAGTTTTCAAAACATACATAATTTTATTTTTATTTTTTTAACCTTAGTATAGAACTTTAAATACCTTATATATCAACCTTATTAACTTATTTTGCTGTATAGATGTTAATAAATAAGGTAATAAGGTAAATTTTGTTTCTTTAATTGCTTATACTAAGGTTTATAAGGTTTTTACAATATATAAACTCTAAAATTTCACTGCTGAGTAGTTACAACTTTTTAAATCAGATTTCTTTGAATATAACCTACCAGAAATATTTTTAAAAAACTCGTTTTTGATATCCCGTTAGGGATTTAATATTTGTAGAAAGATTAATTATTTGCCCCAATTCCAAAATATCCCTTTAGGGATTAAATATTTGTAAAAAACATTACCAGAAAAACAAAAAAGATTTTGCGTGGCTGCAGCGACTTAGAGGTTTTTTATTGTGCTGCGATAAGAATAAATTCGGTTATAAAAAGAACCTTTTAACAAGTTTATCTGAATCATTAATAGCGTTTTTAGCCCATAATAATTTAGTATCTAATAAATCATCTTCACTTAATTGCCAGCGGATACTTGAGTTTCTTAATTTCTCAGTAAGTTGATAAAGACAAATAGCAGCGGCGACAGAGATATTATAACTTTCAGTAAAACCATACATTCTTATTTTCGCAAATTCGTCACAATATTTAATAGCTTCCTGCGACAAACCGTCTTTCTCCTGTCCGAAAACTAAAGCTGATTTTTGAGTTAAATCCAACTCATCAATAAATTTACAGTTTTCATTAGGCATAGTCGCAATGATTTTATAGCCTTTTGATTTAAGTTCAACGAGACAATCAACTGTATTGTGCTTTTGAATATTAAGCCATTTGGAAGCGCCAAAAGCTATTTCGGAATTAGGTTTAAAACTATTACCTTTCTCAATAATATGAACATCCTGGACACCGACACAATCACAGGTACGCAGGACAGCGCTTGCATTATGCGATTGAAAGATATTTTCAATAACTACTGTTAGATGTTTTGTACGATGCTTGATAAATTCATCAAATTTATTTTTTTTATTATCACTTATAAACTGTAATAAGAAAGCAAGCAATTCCTGCTTTTTAGTGAAAGAAATGTTCATAGACTGCAATAATCAGGAAGGCAAATTAAAAGAATTTAGATTTGATTGCCAGGTTAGAAAGTTTATAAAGAATTCTTGCTCCTACATTAGCATCCCAGCCGTTATTGCCAGGGGCAACTTCGCAGAGGTCAAACCCTATTATCTTCTTTTTAGCTTCGTATATCTTTTCAAAGAGATAATAGACCTGTTCAAGCTGCAAACCGCCAGGTACAGGCGTTCCTGTATTAGGACAAAGTTTAGGATCTAATCCGTCAATATCAAAACTGATATAAACATTCTCAGGCAGGGTATTAATAATATCCTGGGCGATAAGGCTCCAGGGTTTACCTTCAAAGAGCTGGGTTTTCACCTGTTTATCATAAAAAACGATTATCTTATTTTGTTGGTCGTTGCAATATTTCAATTCTTCCTCACAATAATCTCTTATTCCTAACTGGATAATTTTAGAGACCTGAGGTATTTTAGAAACATTATACATTGCGGATGCGTGAGAATAAGCAAAACCTTCGTAAGATTTTCTTAAATCATTATGAGCATCTATTTGTAAAACTCCGAAATCATAATATTTATCAGCAATCGCCTCTATTAATCCTAAGGAAGAACTATGGTCGCCTCCAATAGCACCGACAATTTTATTTTTATTAAGATAAGAAGTTGCAAGCTCTTTAAGCCATTTGTTAAGGTTTTTACATTCGTTATTAATTTCATTTCTGATAGAGCGAATATGCTTTAGTTTACGCAGAGAGGTCTTAACAGAACCAATGTTTTCAAGAAACTCTATATGCTCTTCAGCTTTTTTTCTTAATTTTTTATTTTTCTCAGTCCAGTATGAAGAAACCCAGTCCATTGAAATACCGTGTTTCCAGGCATCTTCAAGAAAGTCGTCATACAAATCCACCTGAAATGATGCTTTGAAAATTGCATCAGGCGCCATACTCGTTCCGTCTCTTGATGAAACAGTAACATCCCAGGGAACCGGAATAAGTATAACTTCAGACTCTTCAATATTAAATGGTAATCCGTATATGTTATTATTAACATTAACAGGGTCGTTCGGATTAAAAGCTTTTATTTTCTTTTCTTTTGCCATAAATAAATAAATTATCAAGCAACAAAGTTAATACAATATAGAATAAAATGTATCTGATAAATAAAATATTTTTCAACCTGCCCGGATTAACTACTGATAATCAACATAGTTTATATATATATATTTTTTTATTCACTGAGATAATTCAAATAATAATAATTTTGTAGCAATAAATAATCTTCAAAGTTATAAGGATGGATACTATAATAGACCTGCAAAATCTGAATGTTTACCAGAAAAACATACTTGTTCTGTCAAATGTAAATCTTAAAGTAAACAAGGGCGAATTTGTTTACCTAATAGGCAAGACAGGCAGCGGCAAAAGCAGTCTTCTTAAAATACTGTATTGCGATTTACCTGTTAGCGAAGGAATGGCAAAAGTGGGCGAATATGACCTTGTGAATATAAAGAATAAACAAATCCCTTATTTACGGCGTAAGCTCGGC
>JAGODS010000163.1 GCA_017998135.1 Bacteroidales bacterium | reverse complement strand
ACTATAGTCCTTCCGTTACTGCCTGTTATAGTTAGTAATGGGTAACTAAATCCTTTCCTATGCTCCGAAGTAATCTTCTGTAAAGCGTCTAAAGTATTATCTACTAAAATTATATTTACATCTTTTATAATAGAACCGCTTTCATCAATTAATTCTATATTTTTAGAAACTATAAAGTTTTTTATACCTTTTTTATAAAGAGCTTCAATATATTTATGTCCATCATTATATTTACTAACTAAAGCAATAAAAAGACAATTATCTGCTATAACTATACTACGACTATCAGTCAATAAATAATTAATACACTCTTCTTTTTTATATGCAGAAATAAAATCAGCTTTGCATATATTAGCTATTTGCTTTATTGTAAAAGCCATTTCGTTATTATTATTTTATCCAAAATAAAAATTCATATCTAACATCCCTTCGGAGTTTTTTGGTATTTAATATTTATAATTTTCTATCATATTCCATCCTGTTTTTACAAACTTCATATCCTAAATACAAAGCAGCTCTAATAGGGTCGGGAGAAGCCAGATTTAAACCGGCTATATTATAGGCTGTACCGTGAGCCGGAGATGTTCTGACTACAGGTAATCCTGCTGTAAAATTTACTCCCGAATTAAATGCCATTGTTTTAAAAGGTATTAATCCCTGATCGTGATACATAGCCATAACAGCATCATATTTTAAAAACTCAAGCGAACCAAAAAAACCATCAGCTGCAAAAGGTCCAAAAACAAGAATATTATTAGCAAAAGCTTCTTTAATAGCCGGAATTATTATATCCTGTTCTTCATTACCTAAAAATCCCTCCTCCCCAGCGTGTGGATTTATTCCTAATATAGCTATCTTAGGCTTATTAATTCCAAAATCTCTTATCAAAGACTTATTTAATATTTTTAGCTTTTTTAAAATTAATTCTTTAGTAATTGAATTAGAAACGTCTTTTAAAGGCAAATGCCCTGTAATTATTCCAATTCTCGTCTTCTCGCTAACCATTAACATTAAAGTTTCATCAACATTAAACTGCTTCGCGAGATACTCAGTATGACCGGGAAATTTAAAATCTTCCTGTTGCATATTTTTCTTATTTATCGGAGCAGTAACAAGAACATCAATCTTATTAGCTTTTAAATCTTTTATTGCAGCTTCAAGACACTCTAAAGCCAATTTACCTGCGAGTTTGGTGCTTTTGCCAAGCTCTATTTTGACTTCGTAATCAAATACATTAATAATATTTGATCGCTTAGGATTAGCAGCATCTGCATTTCTTATCACATTAAAATTAAAATCATTAAGATTAATTGTTTTCTTATGATATGAAGCCATTTTGGAATTGCCATAAACTATTATAGTAAATAGTTCATTTATCCTATTATCATAAAGTGCTTTTATAATTACTTCATAACCAATACCATTAATATCGCCCTGCGTTATTCCTATTCTTATTCTATTATCCATAATTTATATAAAAAAAATTGCTACAAAGATATATATTTTATTTGTAATAGGTAGCGCGTAGCGCGTAGCGGGTAGCGCGTAGCGGGTAGCGGGTAATGAGTAGCGGGTAGCGGGTAGCGGGTAACGGGTAGCGGGTAGTGGATAGAGGATAGTGAGTAATAAGTAGCGGGTAAATTAGACGAAGCGGGGACGCTTCGCCTAACGGTAGCAGGTATTGGGTAGTCGTAATTAATTATAAAAAAAGGCGGACTCGGAAAAGTCCACCTTTTTAATGAAAACATTATGAAAACTTATTGAATAATAATTTTGTCAGTTTTGACATTTTTATCACTCATTACCTTTATGAAATATATTCCCTTATTATATGAAGAAAGGTCAATAGAAGAAGATGATGTTATATTTTGTTGATAAATCAGAGAACCTGATATGTTATATATATAAATATCAACAGCTTTAGAAGTAGCACTTATTGAGAAATTAATAACGCCTGTAGTTGGATTTGGATAAATATTATAATTTAAAGAATTATCTGTAGCATTTTCAGCTTTTTTGCTTCCTTTAGCTTTAGTTTCAAAATAAGCTAATTCGCTGAATTTACTTAAAGCCATCCCATTTGCATTGTAATCGCACATACTGGCTACTTTCCACTGATATTTGGTTCCTGGCATTAAATCGTTTAATGCAATGGTATTAGTTTCGGCTAATTCATATTTATCTGTTTTGCTTTCTGCTTCTTTATAAATTACTATATACGCTTTAGCACCTTCAACAACTTTCCATTCAAGGATTGCGCTTGTCTTGCCGGTTTCAACTTTAGAAATTAATTCAGGAGCTACACATTTATTATTAACGACTTCATCTGCCAGAGTTTTAAACATTTGATTTTCACTGAAAGGACTATAAGTAAAAGAATACTTTTCTTTTAGATTACATATAGCTTTAACTTTCCACGTATATTCAGTTTCAGCTTTTAAGCCTTCAAGCATATACTTATTTTCTTTAGAAATATAGTATTTGATTTCATACTTATTTTTCGCCTTAACCAATATTAAATAGAATCTTGCATTCTCAACAGGTTCCCAAAGCAATAATGCTTTATGCACCTTAATTTCGCTTGTTACAAGTTCTTTAGGAGCTTTACAGGTGCTTTCAACAACAGCTTTAGTAATAAATTCTGCAGTTTGACTATATTCACTGTATAAGGGCTGCGAATTGGATGTAGTAAGGCAAACTGTTTTAACTTTCCAGAAATATTTAGTTTGAGGAGTAAGCCCCTGTAAGAGATATTTATTTTCCTTGGCAGTAATATATCTTGGCTGCCCGTTTTCAGTCCAGATAGCTATTATATAATAAGCTGCTTTATCAACAGGATTCCAGAATAAAACAGCAGAATTAAAGTTAATTTCGGCAGTTTTAACTTCTTTTGGAGGGAAACAATTATTAACTACTTCGTTAAGAGTTTGGAAGTATTGCAGACGACTAAATTCACTTTCAAAAGCAGTTCCTGCTGATGAACAACATATAGTTTTAACCTTCCATTCGTATTTAGTATCAGGTTTAAGATTTGTCAAAACAATTTTAGGTTCTTTACTTTGTATGATTAATATCTGGTCTGTGTTACCATCGGCTGGTTTATAATAAACTGTATAATAGCAGGCATTTTCAACCGGATTCCATTTAATAAGAGCAGAATTAACAGTTATTTCACCTGACGCAAACTCAACAGGTGTTTTACAAACAGGTTGTTCACAGGACATTGTATTAAACATCTGAACTTTTCCAAAGTCGCCTTCAGTGTAAACATTAGTTATTATATCGCAACAGATTGATTTAACCTTCCATTCATAACCGGTAGCACAAAGCAGGTCGTTAATAATAATTCTTGTATCTTTGGTTTTGATATATTTAGCATTTGTTGAAGCACCATTAGCAGGATAATAAACAAGTAAATAATAGCAAGCATTAGGCACAGGCGACCAGGCTAAGCCGGCACTATGAGTTGTAATATCAAAGTTTTTATAATCAACCGGGGGAATACATACAGCAGGATTTTCAGGTAAAGTAATAAACCAGGCTGTTTCACTGTAAATATTATCAACTGAAGTACTGCAATATACTTTAACACGCCATTCGTATTTGACAGCAGGCTTAAGGTCTTTTATAATTACTCTTGTATCCTGAGTTTTTAAAGACGTATAAGCAGCGGTTCCTGCAATTTTATATTCAACAATATAAACAAGGGCTTTTTCAACGGCAGACCAGCTTAACACAGCACTTGTTGAAGTAATTTCATTGCTTTTAAGTTCTTTAGGAGGATTACAAATTAAAGTTTCATCTGACAGAGTTGTAAAAACTGATGGAAGGCTGAATGGACTTTCAGTATATAGATTCTGGTCATTGGAACAGCAAATTGTTTTGATTTTCCATTCATATTGCGTATTTGGAATTAAATCGTTAATTGTTACTGAATTTTCATTAACTTTTATATATTTATAATAAGTATTTGGATTATTAACAGGATAATAATAAACATAATAATAACAGGCATTTTCAACAGAATTCCAATTCAGTATAACTGAATTTTTAGTTATCTCTTTAGCGAATAGTTCAACAGGAGCAAGGCATTTATTTTCTGAAGGCAGTGTAGTAAAATACTTTGCTTCTGAAATTTCACTTTCGTAGTTAGTGCCGGTAGCAGCATCACAACAGATTGTTCTGACTCTCCATTCATATTCGGAATTGGAAATAAGATTAGCAAGATTGATCATATTGCTTGTAGCTTTAACTGTAATATATGCAGGCATCATAGATTTGACAGGGTAATAATAAACCATATAATAACAAGCATTCTCAACTTTATTCCATTTTAACAAAACTGAATTTTGAGTAATCTCAGTTGCAACAAATTCAACAGGGGTTTTACATAATAATTGGTTTTCAGCAAGAGTAACAAAATAACCTGTTTCGCTATCAACAAAAATATTTTGAGAAGTATTACAGCATCTGCTCTGAATCTTAAATGAATACTTTGTATTAGGATTTAATCCTGTTATTGCTATTTTAATATCCTGTGTGTATTTATTTAAAATATTATCAGGCTTGTCTATAGGGAAGTAAACTACATTATAATAACAAGCACCCTGAGCTGCTTTCCATCTTATCAAAACAGAAGTAGTTGTTATTTCAGAAACATTAAATTCAGTAGTTGCTAAACATTCCTCAGCAGCTTTTAAAGTAGTAAATTTTTGTAATTCACTATATGCACTTTCCTGAGTAATAGTTCCATTGTTACAGCATAAAGTTTGAATTTTCCATACATACTCGGTAGCCGGCATTAATCCGTTAATAACAAATTTAATATCCTGGGTAGTAACTATTTTTAAACTATTGGGATCGTTTGACGGATAATAACTAATTCTATAATTACAAGCATTCTTAACTGCTGTCCAGTTTAAAATAGCAGAAACAGTTGTAATTTCATTAGTTTTTAAAGCTGTTGCCACTGTACATTCTAATGTTGTTTCTGGCAAAGTAACAAAATACTGCATATAGCTATATGGGCTTTCTTTAACATCATTGCTACCGGATGCGCAACAAAGGCTTTGTACTTTCCAATAATATTTTGTATTGGGGATAAGTTCCTTTAAAGTTATATTAGGGTCCTTAGTTGTAAGATAAATTAATTTATCAGTTGCATTATAAGGACTATAAGCTATCCTGTAATAACAGGCATTGGGAACAGCAGCCCATTTTAAAAATACTGAGTTAGTAGTAATTTCTAATGCGATCAATTCTTTCGGAGCAGAACATTCAATTTCATTATTAAGCGTTATGAATTTCTGAATTTCCGAATAAGCACTTTCCTGGCTTATAGCGCCTGCCGAGTTGCAGCAAAGTGTCTGTATTTTCCATTCATATTGTGTATTTGCTGCCAGATTGGATATTACAAATTTTGTATCCTGTGTTTTAGTAATAATAACATTATTAGGACTATTAGCAGAATAATAAGCTATCCTGTAATAACAGGCATTTTTTACAGCCGACCACTTAATAGTAGCGCTATTGATTGTTATATCAACAGAAGCAAATTCAATCGGGGTATTGCATTCGATAAGCTCAGTAAGTGTTGTAAAATAACTTATATCACTATAATCGCTCTCTGTTGGATTACCTGTACCCGGTATATAACAATATTTTTTAACTTTCCAGTAATACTTGGTATTTGGCAATAAATCTTTAAGGATTAGCTTAGGAACCTGAACAGTAAAAGTTATTGAAGGCACATTCCCACTTAACAATTCTACAATATAATAAGTAGCATTGTCCGTCGCATTCCAGGTTAAAACAGCTGAGTTCTGAGTAATTTCAGAAGCTGTTAAACCATCCGGTTTCAGGCAGGTTATACAGTTTTGCCCCTGTACAGTCATAACA
>JAGODS010000161.1 GCA_017998135.1 Bacteroidales bacterium | reverse complement strand
GGTATAAACAGGGCTCTATGCCTCACTGCCTTCGCCCTCTACAGAAACGAAAAAAAAGTACTGCGCTTTGTAATATTTAATGTTTCCCTTGCTATACTAAGAACTACCTTCCAGTTGCTCGGCTTATTCTTTTACGAAATGTCATTCATCGGTTATCTTTACGGCAGTTGCGTTGGCAGCGGCATAACCACAATCGCTATATTAGCATACACCTACTATCATTCAGGCTTTCATTTTAACTTAAAATTTCTTAAACCCTTAAACGATTTTGCAAGACCTATTTTCCTTTACGGGCTTATAGCGTGGGGATTAATGTATGCAGGCAGGTTTTTCCTTGAACACTACCCTAAGGAGTTAGGTATTTATTACACTGCGATTAATTTTGCTTTAGGTATACAACTCGTTCTTCAGGGCATACAGGGCGCCACCCAGCCCGAAATATACCGCTTTATGAAAGCCGGAACCAATGAACACACTAACGAAATAAAACAACTTTGCAACCTCCTGCTCGCACAAACCCAATTGTTTATAGCTATCGCCATCGTTCCTACTATGCTTTACCTCGCTCTATTCTACAAATCAGATGTTAGTGAAGCTTCAAATTATATTACTATTATATTTGTTGATTATATTATAAAAACACAAATAATTATCTTTTCCTATCCCATCTATTACCTGAAAAAAACCAAATTCCTTTTTATTATCAATTCCTCTGTCCTTGTTTTAAACCTGCTTTTAAATTATATGTTAGCGCCTGTTTTTTTTATTTACGGCTTAATAATTTCAACTTTATTATCAGATATAATTCTTTGCCTGTCTATATACTTCTATCAAAACAAAATCATTAAAATTAAATGGAATTATAATAAATTATTATTATTTCCCTTTATACTGATTTTTGTAATTTCAGCTACCGAATTTCTCAAAAATCTTTTTAACATTAATCAATTTATCACTGCCCTTATCTCTGTTCTGTTTATTTTTACAAGTAATATCATACTTTACAAAAACGAACTTAATAAATTTATCAAAAAATTTATCTGAATAATACTCACTATACTTAGCTTTCTTTTATGGGAACTACTCAGCAGTTAAATTTTAGAGTTTACTTATTGTAAAAACCTTATAAACCTTAGTATAAGGAATGAAAGAAACAAAATCTACTTTATTACCTTATTTATTAACATTTATACATCAAAATAAGCTAATAAGGTTGATATATAAGGGATTTAAAGTTTTATACTAAGGTTAAAAAAATAAAAATAAAATTATGTATGTTTTAAAACCTTTATCATTTCTTATTAATCAACTGCTGAGTAGTTACCTTTTATGTAATTGTTAATATCAATTTCATTATTTTTAAACAATATTAATAATTTTTAATAATTTTGCTACTTTAAACCATTTTATTAACTCTATTAAAATGAAAAATATATATTTAATTATATTAATTTTATCTCTTATATCTATAAGATTAAGTTCACAAACCTATAACATAAGCCAATATAACGGGCAAACTATACCTACCTGCTCAGGAACCTTTGTAAGCAGTGGCGCCTGTACCGTAGGAAGCACTAAGACCTATTGCCAGGGGGAGAATTATACTATTACTTTTTACTCTGGGTCTGACAAAAGGCTTAGTTTTTCCTTCACTAATACAATTATCGGAACTGGAGATTACCTTAATATTTACGACGGACCTGACTTAGCAAGTCCTCCGATTCATAAAGGTCCAAACACTAATTTAAGCTACCCTGTAATAAGCTCCGGCAGTTATATCACCTTCCATTTCTATTCCGATTACGACGGTTATGTAGCCAAAGGCTGGACTGCTTCAATCTCCTGTATAAATGCACCCCCCGCTCCTACCAATTGCAATGAAAATATACCTGCTTCAAATCATTGTTACGACAAACCGCATATATGTAATCTTAATGGTTATTGTGGTAATACCAGCGATTATTTCACATCTGATTTACCTGGTAGTATGTGTGAACAATGCGATTTGTTTTTAGGTACAATGCAAAATAACTCCTGGATGGCTTTCACTGCCGACACAACCTTTGCGGAATTTGATGTTATCGTTGCTTCCTGCACAAGAAATATGGGCATACAAATCGGGTTTTATTCCGGCAATGGTTGTGATAATTTCAACATTATCTCAGACCCCGGTTACACCAGCGGCTCCGCTGGTTATAACAATGCAAACAGCACCTTCCGGGTCAGATTGCCTTATGGCTCCGCTCCTGCATTAATTAAAGGAAGCACCTATTATATTATGGTTGACGGGATGGGCGGTGATGTATGCGATTATACCATTAAAGCTATATCTGGCGTCTTTGTTGTTGATGCAGGCGATAATAAAAGTATATGCCAAGGAGAAACAACCCAGTTAAACGCTAAAGGCGGCTCTAAATATCTATGGGCGCCTGACCCCACTTTAACAGGTAATACTCTTTTTAATCCTGTAGTCAAACCAACTGTTACTACTACCTATAAAGTATCTATTACCGGAGGCACCTCTATGTGTCCTCTTACTGCTATTGATAGTGTTACCGTTAATGTTATTAATTATCCTGAGATTAAATTTACTTCAGATAAAAACGATTTATGTCCCGGCGAATCCGCTAATATAATCCTAAGCGGAGCTCAAAATTTCACCTGGCAGCCTTCGGTTACATTTATCAAACCTGATGGCTCTTCGGTTAAAGCTACTCCAACACAGACAACCACTTATAATATTAAAGGCGCTAATACTATCGGCAATAAAAGCTGTTCAGTTGATACTACTCTTAAAATTAATGTCAGTAATTTAAGCGTTGATTTAATTACTTTTAAAGACAAATTATGTTTTGATGATACTGTCAAACTTACTGCCAAAGTTAATAATGGACTTAAGCCTTACAAATATAACTGGTCTGATAGCATACAGGATATTGATGAAATTATATATAAAAATAAAAATACAAGTAATAATATTGTAAATTATAAAATCTCTCTTAAAGTTAGCGATAGCCTTAAATGCGAAATAAGCAAAGATATAAATCTAACGCTTTTGCCTAAAATTAAAATTAATATAAATACTGATAAAACAAATCTTTGTCCCGGCGAATCAGCATTAATAAACTTAAGCGGGGCTCAAACCTATACCTGGCAGCCTTCGGTTACGCTTAACAAGCCTGACGGCTCTTCGGTTAATGCTACACCTCAACAAACAACTACTTATAATATAAAAGGAACTTATAGCGCTGGCTCTTCCGATTGCAGTTCTGACACCATCCTGAAAATAAATGTCTCTAACCTTAGCAGCAAATTAGTATCAAATAAATTAAAACTTTGCAATAGCGATTCTGCCATTTTTCAAGCTCTTCCTGAAAACGGTATTAAGCCTTATAAATTCAAATGGATGAACAATACAGGCAATAATGAATTTATCTATCATAATGATAATAATACAGATAAAGTAACTACTACAAAAATAACGCTTGAAGTTACTGACAGCATCAATTGCAAATTCACCAAAGACACTGTACTTAGCTTACTACCTGTTATCAAAATTTTAGCCTCTGCCGATTCAATGTGTTCAAATGTATGTAATGGAAAAATAAAATTAGATGTTTTTGACAGTAATGGCGAACAGGATACTTATGGCAATAAATGCTCTTATCAATGGAATGATATAAACAACAGCATATCTAAAGATCTGGAGGATTTGTGCTATGGTAATTACACAGTTACTATTACAGATAATAATAAATGCAGTAAAACCCATAATGTTGATATTCCACTGTTTGAACTTGATACTCTTTATTCTGTCAATCCTTATCCCGCAGAAGGATATTCACCTCTGAAGGTTGATTTTGTTTATAAAGGCAAGGATAAAATTAAATGGGACTTTGGCGGCGATGATACAACTTCCTCTGCCAGCGTTACAAAAACATTTAAATTGAAACCTGGCGATTCTTATTCATCTACTTACTTAGTAAAACTTATTATTGATAATGGCAAATGCTCGGATACTATTGATATTAATGTTGAAGTCAGAGTAACCGGCGAAATTAAAGATATAGCAGATATACTATCCTCTGACAGGCCTTTTCTTATTACAGGGCGTGGCATACGTTCTTACGATTTAATTATCTTTAACCGTTGGGGACTTAAAGTTTTTGAACAGACCAATCTTAGTCCTGTAATTTATAAAGCCGAAAATGAAGGACTTAATACTTACGACATTTGGAAAGGTGTCAATAACAATAACAAGAAAGTTGCTGCAGGTGTATATTTCTATATTCTTAAACCTACTACTTTTGAAAATAAAATATTAGATACACAAACAGGAACAATTACTGTATTCAGATAAAACATATACTTATGAAACATATATCTTTTTGTATTTTAGCATTATTATTGATATTTTCCTGTAAAAAAGAATCTGATTCCGACAAACAAATTAATCCTGTTTCTGATTTTTCATTTAATATTGATACTACTAAATATCCTACTTTTTTTGTTAATTTTACAAACAAATCAAAAGATGCTGATAAATATCTTTGGGATTTTGGAGACGGGAACTCTTCATCTGAAGCCAATCCTATACATAAATATACTGCTGCCAAAGAATACACAGTAAAACTTACTTCTTATAATAAAGAAAACCTAAATGTAAAAAGCCTTAATCTAACTATCAAGAATATTAAACTTCAATCTGCCGAACTTATAGCACTTCAGACTATAACAATAAAATCAATAAAAGCTTCAAGCAACACAACTGTTTTTGACCATATAGCATTCCCCGATATAGCCCGTCTTGGAGATGGCAGATTTATAGTAGTTTTCAGGCAAGGCACACAACACGACCAATATGGAAAAGGAAGAATTATGAAAAGCTTTGGTAGTGCTGACGGACTAAACTGGACAGAACCTGAAATCTTATATGACGACCCGAATTATGATGACCGCGACTTCTCAATTAACAGGTTAAGTGATAGCAGGCTTGCAGGAAGTTTCTTTAAACACGGAACAAATGAAACAAGCATTTGCTTTTCTTCAGATGAAGGACAAAGTTGGAGCGAACCTAAAGGATACAATAATCTCGGAGGCTGGTCTTATCCTTCAACTCAAATAGTTGAAATTGGAGATGAACTATGGTTGGCTACTTATGGAAAATCAAGCAATACAGCTAAATACCCCAAATCAAGGGTTATTATGTATAAAAGCTCTGATAAAGGTAGCAACTGGACAGCAGAGATGATTGCCCCTGATAATTTTTTAGGTTACGACTTACAGGAACCAGCAATTATATTATTAAGTAATAACCGTATTTTGATGCACACACGCGTAGCTACCGGAGCAGCTCCCTACGGACTCGGTAATATGGTGCAATGTTACTCAAATGATTTAGGTAAGACCTGGACTAAATGGCAATCTTTTGATTTTGTCGGACATGCACCCGAATTATATAAAATAGAAAACGGTGTTGTTATTTCTGCTTTCAGATGGATTACGGCAGATGCTACTCAAACTAAAACTGCGCTAATATATTCCATAGATGAAGGTAATAAATGGAGCGACTTGGTTACCGTTTCTCTATCCGATGCCGAATGCGGCTATCCTTCTATTGAAAGCTTAGGCAATAATAAATTTATTGTTGTATTTTACCAAACCGTTAATGACGGTCTGGATATGTATTACCAGATCAAAGCCCAGATATACCAATGCAACGCTACTTTCTCCGAATTATAAACCAATTACTACAATGTCAGTTATTTCAAAATTAAATAAAAACAACCTGAATTACAACAGGCTTAAAATAGAATTTTTAAAAAATGCAATTGATAGCGGTATTTTTAAAGGTAAAAATGATTATAATAAATTCATTATATTATGCAGGTCACGAGTAGGTTC